>JAQTYS010000011.1 GCA_028688175.1 Methanothrix sp.
CTATCGGTGAGCACGGCTACGGTGTCCATGGTCCAGTTGTTGTAGATGACCAGCAATCCGTCCCCGCTGCGAATCGTATCGCGGATGATGGTGCCGGTCTCGGGGCGGGAGGCGGACTGGGCCGGGGTGATAAGGATGCCGACGAATAGTAGTATGATGAGGCAGGCAGCTTTCTGGCGCATGATAAGATCCATTCCTTGGACGGAGATGTACTTCCTGGTATTTATCTCTTTGATCGGCTTTCTGAAGGGACTCTTTTGTCTGACGCATCTGATGACAGTCCTCCGGCATGTTAGGCTGCTCTTTGGGGAGTTGCATGGGGGTGAATGACTGAATAGGCGAGGAACTGAATAAATGAATAGATTAGCGTTGAAGAGCATAGTTGCCTTTTTCGCCAGGAAGAAAAAAAATGTCGGCTAATGTATCTAAATATCAAGCGATTATGCTATATTTTTCATTGCAATTCCCGTGATTATGATGAAGTCTAAATAATCCAGATTCATATTAAATGTTTTTTTATCCAATCATCTATCTTATCGAAAACTTCATCCTGTTCCAATCTGGCCAACAAATGAACCATCGGATCTATTCCGTATACTTCTTTGAATTTTTCCCTTGTATATTGGCGGCCGTTTGCGTCAATAATTGTTGTTCCTCCATCGGTTCTAATTATTCCTGAAGGTGATTTCGAAAGGAAACCTGTATAATTGCATATTCCTGAAAATTTTCCTCCTTTGATACGTGCTACAGTGAGCTGCTTGCATACCGGACAGGCAAAATATCCAATGTCGTCCTTAGCCTTTACATTCTCATATATATTTTTTGATCTGCAATTCCTATTCTGACAACTAACTCTGACTTCATTCCCGCACATATCCGATCCCCAATGCCCAATTTCCAATTTTTCAGTCAATTCCACTATCAAATCTTTGCATGGTTACACCCATTTTTTTACTACAACCGGTATACCTCCTCATATTGGCCCTTTGTATATTGAAAATCTGGTCCCAGGTGGAGTAGACCGAATTCTGATCCTGCTGTCCCCATATCTTATATTCAGATATTTCCGCGTAGGTCCTGTTGCATTCACCTTTTCAAATGCATAGATGCCTTCAGTTACGTTCGCCGAATAATTTCCTGTAACCATCCCGAAATTAGTGTCTTGTGGGGGCTTGTATCTCCCAATATACACTGTTTTCTTGGAATAATTCGAATTCGTGAGGGTCCTGTCAATAAATGTGGAATTTAACGGCAATCCAAATATAGGTCCTGGAATTACTGGAATAGCTAGACTTGATTCTATTCTGGCATCACCCAGCTTCAGTTGGCTGCCAGAATCAGTCATCCCAGATGTTTTGCTGGCATCACCCTGGTTCGTTTGGCTGCCAGAATCAGTCATCCCAGATGTTTTGCTGGCGTCACCCTGGTTCGATTGGCTGCCGGAATCAGTCTTCCCAGATGTTTTACTGGCAGCATCCTGCTTCGACTTGTACGCAGGATCTTTTACGTCATATTCTATTGGTATATGTATCTCGTGAACATTACCTTTAACTGTATCTTTATGAATTACTCTGAATATATCAAGCTCTTCGGAACCATTAATTAAGATTAACTTATTTCCATCAAATGTCAGGTTAATAATTTTTCCATCTTCCATTACTGATATGGACGTGTCATTGATTTCTTTTACTTCACTTTCCTTTCCTACCCACATGTAACCTAAATTATCTTTTAGTACTTTTTTTAACTCCGACTCATTAATGTCCTCCCAAGTAAACCAATATAGGGTTTCCTTTGATTCAAATTTTCCAGAGGCTAACCCGAAATAAATCGCGTCAGGAGATACCGTTTGGTTGTCAAGAAGATCGTAGTAATCAACGTTTTTGGACTCGTCTTGTTTCTCTTCCGAGCCTACTGCTGTATCCTCAACGTCGTTTGACAATTTTTCGATATCCGAATCAGATACTAGCTTAGCCTTGTCTTCCACTCCAGAATGGATTGTGAAATTAGAATCCTCTATCTTTGTTCTGGTAACAGGATGAAGTCTGCCCAACTTACTGGATGCCATTACTGATCCTTCGAGAATACCTTTGCCTTGCATTTTGTAATCAGTGGTTACCCTCTTACCATCAAAGGTTATTGTATTCTCAGCGGTAAAGTTATCTGCTCCGGAAACCTCGGCTCTATGCATCAAGTGATTGGGATAGATCATCTTGATGCCATAGCGATTTTGTGATGAATCCTCTGAGCTATGATCCTCAGAGATATTATCTGGCGTATAAAACTTCCCGGTGGGGCTGCTCTTGATCTTAAAGGATCTGGGGTAAATGGGCAAATTATTGTTCTTATTTATACTAGCATTTTCGGGAAGATCAATTTTCAGGGTTTCTTCAGATACATTAACCGGAGAATCGCCTTTCTGGATCGCGATCTCCTCGAGGTTATTTGCCAAAGTGTTGTCTATTGGCGCGGTGTTTCCAATATTGATGATCGTTTGAGTAATACTGACAGAAGTAGTGTTCAGTGAAGTACTATTGAATTCTTTGTTCGGTGAAACGTTGGCAATTTTTCTTTTTGGTGAAACATTATGTGGTATATTAAGAGAATATTTGGATGTTAAGCTGGCTGTCCCTTTCTCTATATCTTGTTTTACCAATAGTGAATATGTTTGGATGCCGCTTGCCTCAACCTGATCCTCAGCTACCGGCGTGCTTGTCCTGCACGTTAATTTGCCTCCCCCATTGGCAGCAATATCCTCGGTGATGGTCAGTGCAGTAGTCCCATTGAGAGTGCATATGACACATATTATTAAAGCTATTTTTATTTGCATATTATCGTCACCTTTTTTAGCCCGAGACTATTGTCCGGCGCCAGGTAAGTTACCTACTTTTTTTGGGGAAATCTAAACGGTAACTAATAATCGTAGTATATGAAATTTTCCCCAGTTAGCCAATAGACTTGAGGAGGATACCGAGATTAAGATTCGATAAAATCAATAGATTGATACGCCATTCGTCTCCTTTTCTGGAACAGGACTGGTGACGGTAAGGAGACCGAACAGCCAGAGGGCATGAGCCAAATGCCCGTAGAAATCGCGAGATGATCGGCTTGAAGATTCCCTCTTATCTGCAATATCTAATTTTTATCAAAAATATTTTATCTTTAATGTTTAATCTTTCGGCCACTCATTGTGCCACTCCTGCGATGCTTTATTATTTTCTGTCCTAATAAAAATATTGGGCGGATTTCAGATTACCCAAACATCGCCCCCATGCCCGCCTCTGCCGCCTCAGCCTCATCCCGGAAGGCCTTGAGCAGCACCTCGGCCCCCTCGCCCTTAAGCTCTTTGGCCGCGGTATCGGCGAGCAGCTTCTGGGCCTCTGCGGCCAGCTCGTCCTTGGCTTTGATGTAGATGCACATGCCCTCTTTTTCCAGCCCCATAGCCTTGCACTCACGCACAGTGGGCCCCAGCCGCTTCCAGAATTCCTCATCCAGCATCTTGTTCATGTCTTTGCTGCTATCCATGGTATAAGTATAAACCAATTCCATTTTGTAAAACCACCTAAAGATCTTTCATCGCTTTCTTGAGCATCTCTGTGCACTGGTCCATCAGAGCCGCGGCCTGCTCGATATCCTGGGCTGCCTGCTCGCTCACACGGGCGACCTGGGCCGCGCGCTCCCGAAACGAGGCGCTGTGGCTCTCGTTGTGCTCTATCCAGTGTGTTAGTAGATGATTTATGGATTCCTTACTAAGCTCTTTTTCCATCTCTCTATCGCCTTCGGTTGTCGTGGAGCGTGCTACGCAAAATAGTTTTTCATTGAATTACTTTCCAGGCCAGCTCTTTCATGTCTCCCAACTGGCAGGACAACACCCGCAGTAGGAGAGAAATCCCGGCTCCTTTCCTCCAGGAAGGCTAAGAGATCTTGCACTACATCCGAACGCTCTTGCTCGGCAATGAAATTGCCAGCCTCGTCTTTGGGCAGGCAGGCTTCACAGCAGCCAGGATCTCTGCGTGCTTGTCGTCGGCACAGAGTTGCCGCGGCTCCCGCTCTCAGGCGGGCGCGCGTGTGGGACGCTCGTTGATATCCGGCTTTTTGGTATGACTGGCTGAGAGCTTTTTTAAGCTTTTCCCGTCACTCTTTTTGTTGGACCGCCGCGCGCGGTTAAACGCGCGGTTTGATCCTGGCGCCCTCAACGCCGGGCAGGCTTGGATACTTGGCTGCAAAGTGGATGACGGCTTTGGCAGGATTTGCGAGCAAATATTGAGGCAAACAATAGACCAGGCCATCAAGTTGATCCGCCTGTCAGGGTCCGTTCTCGCAGCGTCCTCATCTGCCCAATCGACCTAGAATTCGCTCTTTAGCATGTAAGGATCTTGAACATCGGCTTCTACAGTGTTCTTTTGCCCGCTGATGATTTTATCCACACCCTGATTCTCGTGAAGTCTTTGGAAGCCACAATGCAATCTGTTGGCTCTCGGTTAAATTGGGCCAGAAATCTGAGCGCATCCAGAGTCTGGAGAATGCCGACAATGGCGGCTGGATCTCGGCGGTGGAGGAGAAATGGACTTTTTCTCTGGCGGACGATCCCATATACACCCTGGCCATTCCCGGAGACTTTTCCTGGAAGTATTGCAGAGGGCAGAGGGTGAGATTGCAGCAGGGCTCTGTTAAGTACTTCATCATAACCGGCGTCGGCTATTCCTCGCCCAATACGACGCTTACGCTCTACGGCGGCACTGACTATGACCTGATCAATTCTGCAATAATTGAACCCTATTTCTCAATGGCAAAAGCGCCCTATGGCTTTCCTCTGGATGAGGCCAAATGGAGGGTGGAGTGCCTGGTGACAACAGACTGCTCTCAAGCGTCGCCTGTGGCTGGGACCTGGTATAATAAGGGTGGCTCATTGGCGGTTCCTATTGGGCGATGGAGGGTGGAGTATGCGGCAGAGCTGGAGGTTACGAGGGCCACGGCGGGGGCGCTGGATATTTTCGCGACGCTGTCCACGGCTGACAGCTCAGAGGTGAATAAGGAGATCACGACGAAGATAGGCATCAGCTCCGGGGTTTCTATGAGGGGATCTGTCACCCTTTGTGGCACATTCTTAAGTTTATCAGCAAGGTTGACCTGCTACCTGAACTGCAAGACGGATCAGGCGTCCATGACGGCGATCGCCTTCAAGGGAAGCGAGCAGAAGACGAAGCTGGGGCGGTGTTCGCTCATTTTTTATGAATACCCCGCCGCTTGCTGTGCGAGTGCGCCGCCACCGTTTCATCCGTCATTCCCTCGCCTCTAATGCCGTTTTTTGAGCATTCTCTTCTCCTCTCGCTCGGCCCGCACTTCAGCAATATAGAATAGAAATCCATGCAGACCCTCCTCGCCTGGGCTTATGTAGACCTGCTCGTCATCACAACCTGGGCAGTAACCGAACATAATTTCACCGTGGGACTGAAAGGTTGCGCGGGGCGGCGATATCATCCATTGCGATGATCCTGCGGAGAGCATACCGAAGGCCGTTTGCGGCGACTGGATGGATGGAGGATACCCCGGGAAACAATCTTTTTTTGCTTAGCCTTCCACTTGTCGGGAGATGAGTTTCTCGCATCTAACAATTAGTCCTGATGTTAGACAATACTCGCTAATCTGAATGACCGAAAATATAAAAAGGTAATTGCCACAATATGATTAATCCAAAGCGAATAGCAGCGACAAAACGAACTAAGTAATATGCATATACTTGTATTTCATTATTTATCGAATAGTTTTGCATCATGTATTCTTTGCAGGGGAATACATCTGAAAACAGAATGAGCACTTTATTGCGAATTCCATTTAATCTTGACAATCGCCTAAAATAGCCAATTTCACTTGGTGTTTTTTTCATTGGACTGTTAGTATATTTTGTTTTGAGAATGTTCTCAAAATCAAAGCTAAATTCTTCGGATTTGAGTTCGCAGAGTATCTCTGTGGGTACGAAAGCTTCGAAACATTGGCTAGCAACAAATAAGCCTTTATAAATCTGCTTTTCTATTCCGTAGTTCTTAGATATTCTTAGCAGATAGCCCCAGTTAATTGATTCTTTGTAATGTCTTATAACTTCCGCAATATCACAGAAATTTCTGAGAGGTTTCGCTGGTGGCCCGCTTGGACTAAATAGGTGTTTATCCAAGTGAAGACAAAGATGCAATAAAATATATTCAGGAGACAACATCAATGTATCTATTCCAGCGATGTTAGTCGGTTTTACGTTTTCCCATAGGTGATTGATATCAATTTTAGGATAACCTATAACTGGTTGAATATCCCAGTGAATGTCAACTAATACGTTTTTATTTTTACTTATAAATTGTAACTCTTCAGACCATTTTGTGTACCAGTCCTCATGCAATTTCGATGGAAATATCGGCGAGTAATACATCAGATTAGCTAATTCCATCTTAGCTCTTTGTATGTCCTCTTCTTTTATGAGCAGATCGATATCACGCATCAGTCTTAGGCCAACATTCTTGTATATTGCTTCTGCCAAGAACGCGCCCTTTAGGACTACTACATCGATGCCCAATTCCTTAAAAGCTTTTAAAATATTACTTAATTCATTGTAAAGAAGTACGTTTCGAGTG
Organism: Methanothrix sp.; assembly: GCA_028688175.1. Taxonomy (GTDB): domain Archaea; phylum Halobacteriota; class Methanosarcinia; order Methanotrichales; family Methanotrichaceae; genus Methanothrix. The sequence goes on from JAQTYS010000011.1 coordinate 6,624, forward strand.
AGGTTTCCGTAATACATGTTTCTCAAATTTGCCAGAATCTCGGCAGGCACGCTCTTTCCGCCATTAATTTTGCTCAAATTCCAATACAACATTGGAGATATACCTTGTATTAGAGAGCGATCTATAACTTCATCCCAATCAATATCTGCACTCAAAATTTCTTTGATCTTAGGGGCAACATCATCGCTTACGTTCACCCTTGCGCAGTACAGAAGGAGCTTGTCTTCGGATGACATATTTAATTGATCCATGGTTTCAGATCCTCTCGCGGGATGCAGTAGATTGTCGTTTTATCGAAGGTCATTATCTCAAGATACCTCAAATTCACCGATAATGTCTGGCCTGGATCTCGAACAGCCGGGCATACGCACCGCCCAGATCCATTAGTTTCTGGTGAGTCCCGCTCTCGGTGATCCGTCCATCCTTCATGAAGTATATGCAATCTGCCAGGATAACTGTAGAGAGACGATGACTTATAATTATGGCCATCCTCCCCTCGGCAAGGCGGCGAAACTTCCTGATGACCTCGTCCTCGGCCCTGGGGTCGAGCGAGCTGGTGGGCTCGTCCAATACTATTATCTGGGAGTCGCGCAGGAAGGCCCGGGCCAAGGCCACCTTCTGCCACTCCCCCACGGATAGCTCAGTGCCATCCTCGAACCATTTGCCCAGAACCGTTTCATATCTTTTCTCCAGACCGGATATGAACTCATGCGCGCCGGAGCACTCCGCAGCAGCCATGATCTTTCTCTTCTTCCGGCGGCATCTGGGCGTTGCCTAGCCTTATGTTCTCAGAAGCCGTCAGGTTGTAGCGGGCATAATCCTGGAAGATGATGCTTATCTCTCGCCGCAGATCGACCATGTTGAAGTCGCGCAGGTCGATCCCATCCAGGGTGATTCTGCCTTCCCCTGGATCGTAGAGACGGCAGAGGAGCTTGATCAGGGTGCTCTTGCCGGAACCGTTCTCGCCCACCAGGGCCACAGTCTGGCCGGGATCGATCTGGAGGTTTATGTTCTTCAAGACCAGGGGGGCAGAGCCCGGAAAACCGAAGCTGACATTTTCGAAGGAGATGCCCCCTATGATGGGGCGGGGGACAATCTTCGGCGTCGCCGGTTCTCTGACCTTGGGCTCCAGTTGCAGGAATTCGTGCAGATTGGTAAGGAAGAGGTTGCTCTCGTAAAGCCTGGCCAGGTTGGAGAGAAAGCTGGAGAGGAAGGACTGGCCCTGCTGCACGGCACCGAAGTACATCACCATTGATCCCAGAGTGATGCTTCCCAGCACAGCCTGATTGGCGATATAGGCCAAGGAGGCAAAGACGGCGGTCAGTGCAACAGCCTGAGATGCAAGGTCCAGGGCGGATCTCTGGAAGACAATGGCCAGCCGTTCCTTTCGTACCACCTCGCGAATGTCTCGGTACTGGCGCATGAATAGTGATCCCAGGTTGAAGAGCCTGATCTCCTTGGCAAAGCCGTCGGTTGTGAGAATCCAGTGTCGGTACCAGGCCGCTCTCTCCTTCCTAGTACAACTGCGCTGCCAGAGGTAGAGCTTCATGGCATATCTGGCCTGGACCAGGACGCTGGGAAGAGCGGCGATTACCAGGAGCAGGGCCACCAGCCATTTCACAGACACCATCAAAGCGAAGACCGCAACCATGGATATGCTGCTTCGTCCCGCCTGGAGAAGGCCGTTCACGATCTGGGTCGGCCTGTAGGGGCCCTCCTGCTGAGCCCGGTGAAGCATTTCGTAGTATTTTGGGTTCTCGTAGTACTCCAGATCGACCTCTACCGATTTGGCGTGCAGGATCTCTTGAATGTGGTCCGAGACCAAGGCAGATTGGGCTTCGCTGACAGCATTAGAAGCAGAGTTGCAGATGGCCACCAGCAGGGCTACACCGTCCGCCAGGCCAATCCAGAGCAGGACAGTCTCAATGCTTGCTCCGGTGGTCACGGAATCCACAATCAGCTTCATCAGATAGAGGGCGGCCAGGGGCAAGCTGCCCTGCAGGACGATCAGGGCAACGGCTGCCAGGGTCCAGCCGGGGGCGCTCTTCCAGACGAGGCCGAGGGCCTGTTTGAGACGCAGGGCATTGTCAGATACAGTTCTGCCGATAGTCTTTGGAGATGAGAGTGCCAATGATCTACCATCACTACTTTCCAACTTTTAATCCTAATGCTTCCAGCTTAAATAGCAGCCCACCCTCGTCGGTGATCGGCAAATTGAGGCATCCCATTTCATGAACCGCTAAATCGACAAAGAAAGTATATCAGAAATACGGGTTACCACTGGCATCGGGCATAGAAATCAGATATGTGGTGAAGGATGCTGCCAAATGGGATACAGATACTGAAAGAGACGCATCGGAGTTTGATGCTGGATATTACAAGAGATTGCTGGAAAAGACGTGGGATAAAGTTGCCTTCGTGTTCAAGAATGCTAAATTGATGTGAACTTTCACGGATAAATGAGTATTGACGTAAGAAGGAATGAGCAAGGAAGTCTACGGAACGCTGTTTGACCTTTCTAGAAGCTAGGCAATCGCCAGCAGAGAGTGATACGTAAAGGTTCTTTAAAAAATGTACCTATGGATCACAACGATCCTTACCTTATGACTCGAATGAATATGAGCGATGCTTCGCTAGCTTGGTGGTAAAGCGGTGAAATGGATGGCCAAAATTGATGAATTCATGTGCTGGAAGCTGCTAGATCGGTATTACTGCAACCTCTATATGCAAAAGTATCGAGCGAATCATTGGTACATTTATTTTGATAGATTCTTATGTAATGGCGCATGCATAACTATTTTAAGATCCATGCGAGATATCGAGAAGGAAGATAGCTATTTGAGGTTAGGTTGCCATGGGTCAGTTAATTTTGTCATCGGAAGACAAGCTTCTGCTGTATTGCGCTATGATCTGTACAAATGAAGATTCACTGCGTCGGATTGAAACAATTCTTGAAGAATGCCTGAACTGGGATGACATTTTGGAGCGCTCTGAAATACAAGGTATTTCACAACGACTGTATTGTAACTTGCTCAAGATAAATAAGGACTGGAAAGTTCCTGCCAATGTTATGGATGATTTGAGGGAAAAATATCTTATAAATATTTCCAAAAATATGCTTCACTTCAGGGAGCTGGCAAACATTTTGAGATCTTTTAATGATCTCAATATTAAAATAATTGTTCTAAAAGGAGCTTTTTTAGCGCAAATAATCTACAAAGACATTGGTTTGAGACCAATGAACGATATCGATCTGCTTATAAGAGAAGAAGATTTGCAGATGGTTGAGAAGGCATTGGCCGAGCTCAGGTATTATGTTTCTTCAAAACAATCAAACGAGATATTGCAAACTCATCCGACTAAGGAATTACACTTTGTCAATCAAGATACGAAAGTCATAATTGATATTCATTGGGATATTCAGCCAATTCAAAGTCAATTTAGAATTGATGTTGATACGCTCTGGGAGAAAGCCCAACTTGCTAAAATAGATGATATAATAACATTAGCTTTATCCCCCGAAAATATTTTACAGCACCTTTGTCTTCACATATATAATCATATGCATTGCAGAGGTATGCCCCAAGCCAAACCTCTTAGAGATTATTGTGATATCGCAGAAGTGATAAAGTATTATAAAGACGCGATTAATTGGAACGATCTACTTCAAAGTTCCAGGGATTTTGGGATAGAAGAGCCAATTTACCAGGGACTTTCCATTGCTAGCCAATACTTTGAAGCTCTTTTGCCTCTCGATGTATCCAATAGACTTGAAACCATTAAATCTGACGTTAGTGTTGATAATATTCTTCGAATTAGGAGAAATGACTGTAGAGTTATCCTTTCACCAGAATATAATATTAGAGGCGCTATGTATGGCAAAGAGAGAAAATTTAATGCATATAATTGGCAGGAAGACCTTTCGTTTGATTTAACAGAGGGAGCGTATAAACTGCTATCAAAGTGTGATGGCAAAAATACAATAAGAAAACTGGAACTCCTTGTTAATAATAAGGTTATGCTATATAAATACGTAGATTATTTTTTAAACAAAAAAATAATATTGATTAACTCTGATGTGGGAAAAAGTTTACAAACTGAACAAGTACCCAAAGCATCTAATGGTCCATTTATGAGAAGAATCCATTGGCATTTAACGGGCCAATGCAATTTAAAATGCAACCATTGCTATATGAGCATGTATAGGTGTCCATCGAAGGATTTAGACCTTAAGGAAATTAGAGAACTGATTAAATGTATGTCCAAATTAAATGTTCTTTATGTTAACTTGACGGGCGGGGAAATTTTTTTAAGGAATGATCTTAACGAAATAATTAAAACATTATATGATTATAGAATAGGAGTAAAGAATATCAACACAAATGGCACACTTATAGATAAACAAATCCTTGGAACAATTAGAGCATATTATCCAAATGTCTTTTTCTATGTAAGCTTGGATGGATGTAAGTCGAGCACACACGATACGTTTAGGAACTCTAAGGGAGCATTCGATAAGACAATAGCAGGCATAAGATTATTATCGGAATGCGGTTTCAAAGTTTTGATAAATACATCATTAACTAAACTTAACAAGGATGAAATCGAGGATATATATATATTGGTAAAAGATTTAAATATATCTAAATGGAGAATTTCTCAACCATTTCCAGTAGGGCAATGGATTAGTAATAAGCAGGATTTATCCGTCCCATTGTCCGAGGAGAAAACAATATACGAGAATGTTTTAAGTTTATGGGAAAAAGAGGGACATCCAATTGAGATTGAGCTTGGTAGCGCTTTCCGAATTCAATTTTCAAAGTATTATATGTCAAGATATAATGAAGACTCATATGCATGCGGATATTACCGAGATTCTCTAAGCATTCTGCCTAACGGGGATGTTATCCCCTGTGGAGCGCTAGCGTTAGAACAGATGGTTTGTGGCAATTTAAGAGAGCACACTCTTTCGGAAATATGGATGGGGCATAAAATGCGGGCTTTTAAGGACTTAAAGATTAAAGATTTATTGAGATATCAGGAAAATAAAAAATGCGTTGGCTGTAAATTTTTGTCAATATGCGGTCTCGGTTGCAGAGTGCGATCCTTATACTATGCGAAGGATATATATCATATAGACCCCATTCTCTGTGAATTATATACTCAAAATTATGAAGATATGTTCAATAATTTCTATGAAAGATACTCAAAATTGTATGAAATTCAAAAATATGACTGATGAGACACTTTAATCGAGATTCATTAAATATTTTTTAACATCTTTTATACGTGAATAATCCCAGCGCACCAAATATATCTCCTTTCGAGAAATGAATTTTTCATAGAGTCCTAAACCTTCTTCAATGTACTTTAGTATATAACTTGATTCATTCCCGAGGAATGGAAGACACCAAAATGCTTGGCTAAATAAAGCTGGAAATAGACTTTTATTTCTGATAAGAACCTGCAATTTGTCAGTATCTAATGGCACGATCTCACACGTGTTTTTTTCTTGCGTAAGAACGAAGAATCTATTGACTGCTTCATTTTTATTTTGATTATAAGATTTAGGAAGAAGCATCACATATTTATTTTTTCCGGATATATATTTTGGCCCTTTGTGCAAATGTAATAGTTCAGGATATTTTTTTATATATGATACTGGAATTTTTATATCTTCGCGATATGGAATTATCTTGAAATGCTTATCGAGGATAGTTATATCATCACAAATGATATAATGCAAATTATTTCCCACATAGGACAAAGATATACTAGTTTTGCCAGAGCGAGATTTCCCGCTAAAACTCATAAGTGAATTATTGCCACTTATTGTAGAGGCATGAAGAATCAAAAAACCTCTAAGAAAAGTCAGAATTAAGTCCTGAATAATTTCAAGAATAATTGACCAAGAGAATCTATCCGAATAAATAAAAATATTATATTCATTAGGGATAAATCGATAGATGATATTCATTGAAGTTACATAAATAAATCTCTCTTCACCTTTCTTATAATATTTGACCCAATTAAAATCATCCTTTTTAAGATCCAATTTTTGAAGTAACATCTCATCAAAAATAGGCTGAATTTCTGCGGGTATCAACTCATTTATTGGGGCAAGATCGAACGATTGGATAATGCTATTGACATTCGATTCTCGAAAATATATGTTAAGTTCTAGCCGGGGGGTAAGATAATTGCTTATATTAAAGATACTCTCAATAAATTTAGCATAGGATATATCTATTATAAAATTAGGTTGAAAGTATACACAAAGTTTAAGAGATCCTATATTGATTATTGCCTTTAGAGCATATTTTTCTAAAGATAATGATCTATTCATAAAAATTTAATGACTAACCTTATATTAATCTCCATAATTTAATAGGCTTTTCATTGAAAACTCGGAATATTCCCTTCGAACAGCAGACTCTGGATCTATATCGAGTTCCACAATTTCTTTAGGCCCCCAATCTTTCGCTTCTATTAATTCGGTCATGATTTATTATGCTTCGTTAATCCTATAAAATTCTTTCCATCGGAAATTCGGTGTGTAGAGTCCTAAAAGCTTGGCATTTATATACTCAAGCACTTCAAGGCGGCATGGGCAAGGGCAGAAAGAACAAAGTTTTAAAGCTGACCGCTGCCAAGGTTAACTACATAATCCGAAAAAAACCAATAACATCAGCTCTAAAATCATTGCTGAAGATATGAAGGTTAGTATCCGCACAGTAAATCGTGTCTGGGGACACTGGATGAAGAATAAGGAGCCATTGGCACCAAAAAAGTTCGGGCGCCCAAAGAAGAGTCTTGGAGAGTCAGAAGTTAATCTAATTCTTGAAATCCACAAAGAGCAAAATTCCGGCGCAAGGCTTATCGAGAAAATAATTGAACAAAGATATGGCAGACATATTCCGCATAACGCGATCCATCAAGTCCTTCTTGAAAATGGTTTGGCCAATGAGGATAAACAAAAAAAGAAACGTAGGAAGCCTTGGATAAGATACGAACGAAAGCACAGTCTCACCGCAGTTCATCTTGATTGGCACACCAGTCGATTCAATGGCAAAGAGGTCTGCGTGGTTCTTGGTGACAGCTCTCGATTCATTCTTGCAGGCGGAGAATTTTCTGCTGCAACTACCGATAACAGCATAGCGCTTGTAAGAAGAGCGATTGATGATTTTGGAGAGATTCGGAAAATCAAAGAGGTGGTCACAGATCATGGATCGCAATTCTTTGCCAACAAGTCTGACAAAAACGGGGAGTCGGAATGTGCTTTCGGACTATTCCTGGCGGATAACAAGATAAAACATATCCTAGCGCGAGTCAAGCATCCTCAGACCAATGGCAAAATCGAAAAATGGTTTCATACTTACGAGAAAAGCAGGAAATTGTTTGATGATTTTGACAAATTTTTGAATTAGTACAACTCAATAAGGTATCATGAAAGTCTTGAGGAAAAACACTATCTTCAGACGCCAGAAGATGCTTTTTGGTCTAGATTGCCAAACGGCTGTAAGTTGAATTTATTCCTGTCTCGAATGGAGAGAGATTTTAATGCAGCTAGGTAGATTTAAAAAGAATCGCGGGGTATATAAATGCCAAAGATTCGGGACTCTACAATCGGAAATTCGGTGTGTAGAGTCCTAAAAGCTTTGGCATTTATATACTCACGCACTTCAAGGCGGCATGGGCAAGGGCAGAAAGAACAAAGTTTTAAAGCTGACCGCTGCCAAGGTTAACTACATAATCCGAGAAAAAACCAATAACATCAGCTCCAAAATCATTGCTGAAGATATGAAGGTTAGTATCCGCACAGTAAATCGTGTCTGGGGACACTGGATGAAGAATAAGGAGCCATTGGCACCAAAAAAGTTCGGGCGCCCAAAGAAGAGTCTTGGCGCGTCAGATGTTAAGTTAATTCTGGAAATCCACAAAGAGCAAAATTTGGGCGCAAGACGACTTGAAAAGATCATCGAGTTCAAGCATGGAAAGCATATCCCGCATAATGCAATTCATAAGGAACTGCTATCCCACGGTTTGGCCAATGTTAACCACAACAAATCGAAGCGCAGAAAGCCTTGGATTAGGTACGAACGCAAACACAGCCTGTCCATGGTGCATCTGGATTGGCATACAAGCATTCATGATGGAAAAAAGATGTACGTCTGCGCAGTCCTTGATGATAGTTCGCGGTGCATTCTCGCGGGCGGAGAATTCAATGCCGAAACAACAGATAACGCTTTGCAGCTCCTCAAAGAAGCTATGGATAGATTTGGCTGGCTGACAAGTATTGAGCAGGTGCTGACCGATAGGGGGACTCAATTTTATGCCAACAAGCGAGATAAAAACGGCGACGCAGATAGCAGATTTGAAGATTTTCTTGAGGAGAACAAAATCAAACACATCAAAGCTCGCGTCAAGCATCCTCAGACCAATGGAAAACTGGAAAAATGGAATGACACTTATGAACTCAACCGGTTTAGGTTCGATAATTTTGGCAATTTCGTGAATTGGTATAACACAGTAAGATTTCATGAGTCCCTTTATACAAAATGGTATTTACAGACGCAGGATATCGCATTCTGGTCAAGGTTGCCAGAAGGATGCAAATTGAGAATGTTCCTGAATCGAATGGAGACTGAATTAAATGGTTAAAAAAGAATGTAATTTTCGGGCCAGAGTATATAAAGTCCAAGCATTCGGGACTACACAGGACTACACACGTCCGCGGACTTACTGAAGGATTTATATACTATTGTGGTTATTACTCTTCGCTATGATGTACCAGGTCAAGCAGAAGATTCGCGGGCACACATACGTTTACTAAGCCGAAAGGTTCGGGACTACACAACATAGTTCACTTCTTTTGACCCATAAATACAATCGAACTATGGCAATGCAAATCTCCATGGTTAAGATCTAATTCAGAAATTTCACCGAAAAATATTAAATTAAACTCAGTGAACTGTGCGAGGACTTCATATTTATCAAAATAGTGAAAAAAATAGTTATTATTATGATCATAAAAAGTGCATGGTTCAATTTCCGCTTGACATTTCTTACGTCGTTTATGGCCGGGATCGTCAATCGAAAAAATCCCAATGTAAATAATACCACCTTTCTTTAAGCCATTTTTCATATTCTCAATTATTTTATTTATTTCATTTATTTTAAAAAAGTTCAAAACCCACCCAGCGATGATTAACGAATAGGTTTCGTTCTTTATACTAAAATTTTTCAAATCACCTGTTTTAGCATCAATAGTGAGACATTCTTTTTTTGCATTTGCAATGCATTGCTCTATTGCAGTTGAAGAGATGTCGATTCCTTGGATTTCGTATCCTTTCTTGGCAAAATAGATCGCATTTCTTCCAGATCCCACACCTAAATCTAATATCTTACCAACTGGAATTAAATTAGCGTATTTTGAAAGTACCCACTCTGGTTGCAGAGCCCGTGAAGCTTCATTGTACCCGTCTCTATACTTTTTCTCCCAATAAGTGGGCTTTTCTATTGCGGTTTCCATAATATTTAATCCTCCAATGCACCTATCCTCTAAATAGCTTAATTTTTGCCATTGATTTCTGATGACTCAGATAAATATATATTATAAATGATATCGAATTGAGTACATATCTTAACTCCTCACTCAGTAGAGAATATATTTAGTCCAAGTTTTCCCTCAACGTTTCTTACCTTCTTTCGGACCTCTGAGATAAAAGCCCGATCTCTAATCTTAACATGATAAATCTTGCTGTACTCAACAGCTGAATCGCAGGAGACCTCCATATTGTCAGGCCTTATGACCAGGGTGCTGTAGGTCTCGTGGGGAGCCCGGGCGACATTCATCTTTGGGAGAGTTGCGACGGCAATTGCGGAGTTGGCATTGATTAGGATGAAGGGGACTGGTCAAAAGCAGAAGTCTAGCAGAGGCATACTCCATGTTGTATTTGACCCTGCCGAGAACGTGGCTGAGCCCATTTGTGGACGTAAGATGCCACGGGTGCCAATCTTTTTTTGCTCCACTTTCCACTTATTTCTCTTGCCCTCACATCCCCAGACGTATGTGGTTCGTCTTCAAATAGGCCTCCAGCTCCCAGTGCCCCAGCTCCTGCCCGAGACCGCTATCCTTCCACCCACCAAAGGGCGCTTGCAGGTCCACCACGTTGTTCACATTGACCCCGATGCCACCCGCGACCAGCCCTTCTGCGGCGCGCAGCGCCGTCTTGAGGTCATTGATAAAGACGTAGGCGGCCAGGCCGTACTCGCTATCGTTAGCGCGAGCCACGGCCTCCTCCTGCGTCTTGAATTTCATGATGAGAACCACCGGTCCAAAGGTCTCCTTTCGCATGACCCTCATGCTGTGGTCGGCCTCACCCAGCACTGTGAGGCGGAAGAAGTAACCCCTCTCATAGGCCTCGCCCTCCGGCTCCCGCCCGCTCGTAAGAAGCTCTGCCCCTTTTTCAATCGCATCGGCCACATGGCTCCGCGTCCTCTCTAGCTGCGCCCGGCTGAACATGGGCCCCAGATCCACATCCGTCTCTAGGACGTTGCCGATCTTGAGCCGCTCGGCGCGCCGGACCTGCTCCTCTGTGAACGGCTCTGCCACCTCCTGCGCCACATAAATTCTATTGACGCTGATGCAGATCTGGCCCCTATTGGAAAAGGACCTACGAGTGGTGGCCGGGCAGACGATGAAGGGCGACAGGCCGCCCAATTCCAGGGATACGCGCTTGATGTGCGTTGCGGCGTGGGCCATAATCTCGCAACCGGTCTGTGTCTCTCCAGTAAAGGCGATCTTTCTAAAGATGGGATTTCCACCAAATCCGCTCCCACTTCGCCTTCCGGCCCGTGTACCACATTGGCAGTGCCCGCAGGATGTGCGTCTCCTTGATGTCGTTGACATCCAGCTCATACTGCCCCTGCATGTCGATCTCGAAGGTGATCTCCTGAATCTTCTGCCGCAACTTCCCGCGAAACAACCGCCAGGCATCCAGCAGATAGAAGACTGCATCCATCCTCGGCCCACTGGTCTTGAGCTCGCGGGACGCAATCTTCGAGAGCCTCTTCCTGTCCAGATCGTGCAGCTCCTCGGGTGTCACCATCGTCAACACCTTTTGGAAATGCTTCTGGGCCTGCTCCATGTCGCCGGTTCAACGGGCGAAGGCGAGGCCGTACACGGTCTGTGGATCCTGAGGATCGATCTCCAAGGAGCTGCGCAGATAGGTGAGAGCTCGCAGGCTATCGCCCTCCTTGCCGAGGATGACGCCCAGATTCTGGGGAAGGTGGGGCATGGGATTCCTGGGATCGGCTGCAAGAGCCTGCATGGTTGCTCCCTGGCGCGCGTCAGATCGCCCGGCTGCTGGTAGCCAAGCGCTAGGGCTACTCAGGCGTGCGAGTGGCCGGAAGCGAGCAGTTTAGAGATGCTTCTTCTTCTGAAGCGCAGCACCTTTTCGCGCGCTCCGTTCCCGGCTCCCTTAACGGCCGGGAAGGCGTGGATATGGAGACGATTCCGGGCGGGAGACTCCCGAAAAGCAGACACATACAGAGCTTGGCTTTGGCCAGGCTTCTCTTCAAGGGGCATGAACTTCATGCTGCTCAGTAATCCTCCAGGGTCGGACCGGCGAGCAGACCGGCATTGGCCCCAGGGACCTCAGCATTATCGTCCTGGTCCACCCCAGCGGAGACAAAGGCTCGCCTTTGCCCGTCATCCTGGCAGATCAAGGCTTCGGCCCTTCGGGCTTCCCGCTGCGGCGGCGAAAGCCATGATCAGCCCGGCTTCTTGTGCATTGTCAACTAATAGTGCCTCTTAACCATGTAATCCGCCAGTTCCAGAAGCGTCTCCTTTGCCTTTGAGTCGGGCAGTACCTGCAGGGCCTTCTTGCCTCGGGCCACCATCTCCTCCGCCCGGGACCTGGCATACTCTATCGATCCGCTCTTCTCCAGAATTGAGATGGCTTCTTGGATCTGCTCAGGCGTGGCATCCTTCTTGCCGAAGACTGTCACTGGAACATTATTGGCAAAGGCATGAATCATGATCAGCGTCTTCTTGGCCTCAATAAGATCTCCGCCCTGCCGCTTTCCGGATACCTTCTCGGGAGTGATGAGATCTATGACGTCATCTTGCAGTTGAAAGCCCATGCCGGTCAGCCTGCCAAATTCGTCCAGCGCTGCTACCTCCTGGGGCGCAGCTCCCGCCAACAGCCCACCCATGCCTGCAGAAGCGCCGTAAAGGACACCGGTCTTCTTCTCAATCATCTCCATGTACTCAGCCTCAGAAACGCGCTCCTTGGCCTCAAACTCCATATCCAGCCACTGGCCTTCGCAAATGGCAGTACAGGTGCGAGAGAGCATATTCATGGCACCCAAAATGAGATCAGGCCGGGCTATCGTCATGCCCAGCACCTGAAAGGCCTTGGAGTAGAGCGTATCGCCAGCAAGGATGGCTCCAGACAGACCCCAAATCTTATGCACGGCAGCACGACCACGCCTTACATCGGCATTGTCCATGATATCGTCATGAATGAGTGTGAAATTATGGATCAGCTCAATGGATACGGCAGCCGCGACTAATGCGGCTGCATCGCCGCCCGCGGCTTCACCCGCCAGCAGCAACATCGATGGACGCAGCCTCTTTCCTCCCGCATCCACCAGATGCCGACCGGCTTCGTAGAGAGGACGCGGATGCACTACCGGCAAGAGCTCCTCGATGGCTCCCGTCACCAGATCCGCTCGCATCTGTAGCTCCCGGTCCAGCTCTCCTGCAATCGTCTTCGTCATTCTCACTCTACCCCTTGATTTGCCTAATCGATTACAAGCTCCTGGCCGTTTCTTACCAGATGGAAATTGGACCCCAGCGAGTATCCCGTCTCCTCTGCCATCATGAGATAGCTGCTGTGACTGACCAGATTTCCGTGGCTGGGTATGACATGCTCAGGCTGTATCATGCGCAGGAGCTCCCAGTGATCTTCTCGACAGGCATGCCCGGAGACATGCACATTATCGTAAATCCTGCCCCCGCGCATCTTGAGCTTGGTGACAACCGTGTGCCTGTTAGACTCATTGAGAGGCTGGGGTATGATGCCTGCGGAGAAGATGACCTTATCCCCAGACTCCACATTATAGTCGGTCTCGCCATTGGCCACCCGGCTCAAGATAGCTCCCGGCTCACCCTGGTGTCCGGTCATGATGGGCAGATACTTATCCTTACCCTCGGCCATGATCCGCTTCAAGGCTTTGTCCACAGACTTGCGCCTGCCAAAGACAGTCACATCTCCCTGACCGGCATAGCCGGTTCTCATCGCCGTGCCCCAATATTTCTCCATGGAGCGGCCCAAAAGAACGGGCTTTCGTCCCATCTTGTGAGCGGCCTCGATGATGGCCCTGATGCGGGCAATGTGGGAAGAGAATGTGGTAACCATAATTCCGGACTTCGACTCTTCAGTGCCAAGAAGCACATCCCAAACCAGATCCTTGGCGATCTTCTCGGAGGGCGTCTTCCCGGAGATGGAGGCATTGGTGGTCTCGGTGATGAGTGCCAGCACGCCCTGCTTTCCCAAGGCTCTTAGCCGAGCGAAGTCTGGCGGCTCGCCTAAAGTCGGAGACCGATCGATCTTGAAATCGTTTGCGTAAATTATGATGCCTTTAGGTGTGTGGATGGCCGCAAAGACGCAGTCCACAATGCTATGCTGCACACGGATGAACTCCAGCTCAATGTCCTGCGTAACCTGAAATCGTTCCCCAGCTTTCATCACATGCAGGGGATTTTTCACCCCGAAGATCTTCTCGGACTTTATCTCCTGATTGATGAGGTCCGCGGTGAACGGCGAGGCAATGATGGGGGCATGATACTTGTGGGCCAGCTTGGAGATGGCTCCAATATGGTCCAGGTGACCATGGGTGCAGGCGATAGCCCTTACCGTTCCGTCAACGTTTTCCATGATGCTGTCGTCGGGAATGGCCCCCATGTTGATCAGGTCGGCTGCTTGCAGCGATTCCACGTCTGTGTCCTCATGAATCTGCACCCTATCCAGCCGGATTCCCATATCCATTACCACGATATCTTTTCCGATCCTCAGCGCCGTCATATTGCGGCCAATTTCATTATAGCCGCCCACAGCGATTATTGAAATATCCTTCATTTTGCCAACTCTCTATAAACAGAAAATGCTCTCAAATCGAAACCCCGTGCATCCAGCCACTCCCTGGTCCTTCCTAGAACCACGAGAGGAACTTTTGCAAGCTGCGTTATTTCTTTGCAGCCGGTGAGAAACATTGTGATCCTCAGCGCACGGATATAAGCATTCATGACCTTAACTACTGCTTCTTCATCTTTTATGGCAGGCCTTAACAAGGGAAGGGCAGTGCCCGCCAGGCTGGCACCCAGAGCCAGGCTCTTGGCAGCATCCAGTCCGCTTCGCACTCCTCCTGAGGAGATGACATAGGCTCCAGCCGCTTTGCACTCGACAATGCTAACTGGTGTCGGAATTCCCCAATTTTCAAATAGCCGTCCCATCATCTCCAGCTCATCGTCCCCGACCTGTGCAGCACGAAAAGACTCAACGCTGGACCAGGAGAGGCCTCCCACGCCCGAGACGTCAATCATCTTCACTCCCGCGCAAATCAGATCCAAAGCCACTTCTCGCGATATACCGGCACCGGTCTCCTTGACCATGATCGGCACCGATCCGCGGGCCGCTGATTTCAAGATCGCCAGCACTCCGTCGGCATCTTTGTCTCCTTCCGGCTGGATGCTCTCCTGCAGGAAGTTGAGATGAACGGCAATGGCATCTGCATCTATCATCTCAGCCAATTGCTCTAAGATCTCCGGTCCGCTTCTTTTCAGTTGTACGGCTCCGATGTTGCCGATGATAGGAATGTCCGGAGCGGCATCCCTGACTGCTGAGAAGGTGTCTGCCAGACTTCGGTCTTCTAATGCCGCTCTTTGTGAGCCCACCCCTAAAGCAATGCCGAGATGCATAGCGGCCTTTCCCAGACGAACATTTATCTGCTTGACATCAGGATGGCCTCCTGTAATGGCACTTATCATAAAAGGTGCCTTCAACTTCTTCCCGAGGAATTCACAGGAGGTATTGATATCCGCCTCGTCGATCTCCGGCAGAGCCTTATGCAGCAGCACCAGATCTTGGAAGGGCCTCTCTTTCGCATCTACTGGCTTTTCCATACAGATTCGGATGTGGTCGAGCTTGCGGCTAGATGTGGTCATTTATCCCTCTCGATCCTGGTTCCCACATATTCGCCTTTTAAGGCCCGGGTAATATTTCCTTTTATGCCAGCATTAAATATCATGGATTCTATACCCAAATCAGCCAGATCCAAGAGTTCCAGCAGCTTTCCTCTCATTCCCCCGGTAACATCCACTCCTTCGCTGCCTCCAATGGCGCTTTCTACCCGCGAAAGCTCTTTTCTTGTAATCCTGGAGAGAGGTCTGCCGGAAAAGAGGACCCCATCAACATTGCTTCCTATGGCAACTACATCGGCTTGCAGAGATTTGGCGATATAGGCGACCAATTGATCGCCGGATACTATTGCCGCCTTTCCGGTGGCGTCCATTGCCACGTCACCATGTAGCACCGGCATGATGCCGTTCTTTAGCATCTCTTCTATGGGATCCATAAAAAAGCTGTCTATTCTGCCGCCCCGAAGGTGAAGGCAAGAGAGAGGATGAACCGGCAGGCAGTCGACTCCTGCGTGGCTGAGTGCCAGAACGACCATCTCGCAGAGCCGGGCCACGCAGCTATGAGTTACTCTCAATCCCTGCCGATTAAAAACATGGGGCAGACCATATTTTTTTGCAGGAATGTGTCCAAAAGAGCCTGCTCCGTGCACGAGCACTACATCATCTGGATGGATGGCGATCTCTTTTGCCACGCGCGTGATCTCCTCCTCTCGCGGCGCGAACTCACGGCTCTTGTCGGTCAAAATGCTTCCCCCGATCTTAAGAACACGGATCATAAGTCGCCCTCCAGTCGCACACCCTCACAGCCCGTCTGAACCTTAAATGGAATACCTCTCGCCTGTCTCAAAGACACCATGAGGGGCTCAATACCATCGGCTCCGGGTAGGGCAATCATGCAGCCTCCGCCTCCGGCTCCGGTGAGTTTGGCGCCCAGCGCCCCACCAGCACCTCTCGCCGCATAAACCAGTTCCTCCAGCTCTCTGGAGCTGACGCCTATTGACGCCAGCAGGCCGTGGTTGATGTTCATGAGCTGGCCCAGCTCTGCTATATTTTGTTCTTTGATGAGTGGGACGGCCTTCTCCGAAAGGGCTCCAATGGCTCGAAATATGGGATCGACCAGGTCAGAGTGGCGTTTTTTCAGTTCCTGCACCTTCTTGACCTCCGACTTTGTATCATGAGGTAATTTTGTGTATCCTACTACCATTTTCATCGGAGGAAGCTCAAGTGGCCGAATATCCTGAGAAATCTGCAAGTAGCCCCCGTAGGTTGCCAATGCGGTGTCCACGGGACTGCCCAGCCCCTGTTGAACCTTCTTTTCCAGTCGGTAGGAGATTTCTGCGATCTCCCTTAGGGATAGACATTGGCCCTGGTGACGGCTTACGGCGGCAACTGTTGCCACCACGATCGAGGCCGATGATCCCAATCCGGCAGCAGCCGGCAGCCTCGATTCAATGCAGACCTGCATATCTCTGACATCGAACTCTTTTAACACAGCGGATATATATCTGGTAGCATATGCCGCCTGGGCGCAGGTAAGCCGACCGGTTGTCAGATCAAAGGAGAATCCCTGCAGCATAAGATCCTCAGTCTTTATCAGAACGCTGCCTGGCAGGTCTCGCACACTGATCTTTGCTCGCAGATCAATGGCACCACCAAGAGCTGTAGCTCCAGAAACAACGGCATGCTCTCCGAAAAGAATTATCTTGCCGGGAGCCGAAGCCGTAGTCAATAAAGGGCCTCCTCAGGAAAAAGCAATTGCCGCGTACCCAACTACCTGACTGTAGTCGCCGCTCACGTCTCCACTGGTGGCATAGGCAAGCAGCTGACCGGTTTTAGCACCCAGTATAGAGGTGGCTGTAATGGTTGCTGCTATCGGCCCATAGCCGCACGCGGTGGCATCGTAGCGATATACTCTATCGTAAAGCTCTGAAACATCCATATTCAAAATGGCTTCCAGTAGCTTTGCGTCCACCTTTCGGGCCGTCTCTTGGGGCTCATAATGAGTGAAGTCACTACTGGCAATCACTATGCAGCTACGGTTGAGCTTTTGAACGGCCCGCGAGAGTGCTTGCCCGACTTCGAGCGCTGTTTGTTCATCTTGCAGACCCATACAGATGGGAAGTATCTTGAATCCTTGAAATCGCTTCTGAAGAAAAGGGATCTGGACCTCTATAGAGTGCTCATGCCGATGAGCCGTCTCATCATAATCGATAATGCTGCCTGCAAGCAGA
>JAQTYS010000186.1 GCA_028688175.1 Methanothrix sp.
TCCCAGACATCCAGGACCATGAGGATGCGAAGGTGGGGGTAGACGTTCACATTATGCTTCTCGATCTGCGTGATCAGCAGCCTGCCGGTCATACCGCATCTGGCGAGCGCCGCCCAGCCTGAGCCTTCTGCGCTGCCTGCCGCCGCGGAAAACTCCTTCTTGAAGCGCTCGAAGGATCCGAACTCGTTCTTCAAAGCTTCCGCCAGAGCGCCGCCCGGCTCCTTGCTGGTCTTTGCAGCAGGGGCCAGATTTCGCCAGAAGAGGTCATGCAGAATATGCCCACCTACCTGGAAGGAGAGCTCCTTTAGGGTAGCCTTCATGTCCACATCTGCTCCCGCCTGGCGGGCCTTATCCAGTCTCTCCAGTATGGCGTTGGCGGCGTTCACGTAGGCGGCATGGTGCTTATCATGATGCAAACGCAGCTGTGCCTCCGAGATAAATGGCTCAAGCGCATTGTAGGCATAGGGTAGCGGTGGCAGGGAATACAATTTTTTATCAGACATAGCAAACATCACCTTGAGAATAACGACATGTCTAGGATGGCTGACTATTTATCTTTTCTTCTACGATGTTTGAGACATACAAAAGATTATTAAGGCTTTACGTGATAATTTAGTTCAGGATGTCCATCAATATGAGATCTGCCTTCGGAGTCTTTTTGGTTTTAATGCTTGTGTTTTTAAATATTGCTGTGTCTTCTGCTGCCCAGGAGAGTGGTCCCAAGAATATCCTCATTCTTGCCTCCTATCATCCAGGCATGACGTGGGAGGATAGCATAATCTCCGAGATTAAGCTGCACTTCGCGATCAGCATGCCATCTGCGATCTTTTCTGTGGCATACATGGACACAAAGCGAATTGCCGCCGATGAGGCCCGTTTAACCGATTTGAAGGCATTTTATCAAAAGAAGTACAAAGAACAGCCTTTTGACCTCATCATCTCTGTAGATACGGATGCATTCAACTTCCTGCTGAAAAATAGAGACGATCTATTTGCGGGAACTCCGGTGGTGTTTTGCGGCGTCGTTTACTTTGACGAGAAAATGCTGAGCGGAAAAAGCGGCTTTACCGGCGTTGTAGAGGCATATGATGTGGAGAGCACAATCTCGTTGATGCTCAATCTTCATCCCCAAACCAAGCACATTGCCATAGTAAACGATCAGACCGCAACTGGCCAGTCCGCTCGAAAGGTTGTGGATGAGATCATCCCTCGTTTCGAGAAGAATGTCTCTTTCCAATATCTCGACAACATCACTGTTGATGAGCTTCGAAAGAGCCTGGCGGCTTTGTCCAATGATAGTCTCATCCTGCTTATGACTCTGAACCGCGACCGATCAGGGCTTTTCTTAACTTACGAGGATGCGGCCCAATTGGTCCTGGAAGCCAGCCCGGTTCCATTTTACAGCATCTACGATTTCTACCTGGGCTACGGGGTTGTGGGCGGCAAAATGATCGGCGGATATTTCCAGGGCGATGAGGCGGCAGAGATGGCACAACGCATCATGCAGGGCGAATCCGTTGATAAAATCCCCGTGATGAGAGGGAGATTAAATCGCTACATGTTTGATTACTTTGTTCTGAACCGTTTAGGCATATCTTTAGATCGACTGCCTGCGGGCAGTATAATCATCAACCAACCTTTCCAGGCACGTACCAATCTTAAGAATGAGAATCTGAGCTACCTGGAATTGTCCAAAAAGGATCTCAGTCAGTCCGATCTGCAGGGGTCGAACCTTTGCGCTGCAAACTTGAGCCATTCCAATCTCATGCGGTCTAATCTATCCCATGCCCGGCTGGTGGGTAGCGACCTCAGCTATGCCGATCTGGAGGAGGTGGACATGCATGGCTCCGACCTGTCTCTGGCCGATATCAAAGGCGCCAACCTGGTAGGAGCCAACATGATCGGATCAAATCTCAGCGATGCGGACATGAGTGGATCCAATCTCAATCAAGCCCGCATCAGCGGATCTATTCTCAGGGGAGCAAACCTCAGCTGGGCTCGATTGGAGGGCACAAACCTGAGCCTGTCCGATATGAGCGGTGCGCAATTTGCAGGCGCCTTCATGAATCGGATCAGGCTGCGCGATTCGTTACTGGTAGGCTCGAATCTCAGCAGATCAAGCTTGGTCGGTGCTAATATCATTGATGCTGATTTATCCCATGCTTGCCTGGATCGTGCTGATATCTCCGAGTCTCGAATGGCAGGCACGAATTTATCCGGCGCCAAGCTAAATAACATAAGATCGATTTTTACCAATTTGACCCACTCAAATCTGAGCGGAGCAGACTTATCTGGTTCGAGCTTCCTGGCATCAGGCCTGTCCAATTCCGATATATCCAATGCGAATCTTACTGGGTGTAATCTTGAAAGCGCCTGGATCTACCAGGCCAACCTTGCCAAGTCCAGGCTTAATGGCGCCATGCTAAAGGGATCTCAAATCAATGACTCAGATCTCTCCGGCTGCGATTTGAGCGATGCGGACTTAACTGGAGCCAATCTCAACAGTGCCAATCTCACCAGAGCCAACTTGAGCCGGACAAGGCTTGTCGGTGCGGATTTCACACTTGCTAAAATAAAGAATGCCTCCCTGAGCAAGACGAGCTTTCTTGGGGCCAAACTCAATTGGGCGGATATGAGCGAGAGTCGTCTGCAAAGCTGTCAATTCGGAAGGGCAGAGCTGTTTGCTGCCGACCTCAGCCGGTCAAACCTGAGCGGATCCGACTTTACCAGAGCATATCTCACGAGAGCCAATCTATCCGGGTGCATATTCAGCAAATGCATACTGGATTATGCTGATATGTCCTATGCGAATTTTTCAGGCGCAGATCTCAGTGGCATCTATTTCTTAAATAATCAAATGAACTTTGCAGACTTTTCAGGTGCCGATCTTCGAGGAGCTACTTTTTTCGCATTAAATGCAGAAGGTTGCATCTTCCATAAAGCAGTGCTCAGTTCGGCCATAATGGACGGGATGCTCCTTCGCGAGGTGGATTTTCGCAATGCCGACATGAGGGATATTACGATCAGAAAGGCTACCCTGGAGAACATAAACCTTTCAGGTTCGGATATGCGAGGGGCTAACCTGACAACCGTGTATCTAGTAGGTGTCGATCTGAGTGGCGCCAATCTGGAAGGTGTCAAGTACGATAAGATAACCCTTCCATTTATTGCCGCGTCCCGGCTCGACGGGACGAAAATGAGCCCTGATATGCAAAAAGACCTCAAAGAAATGTCATCTGGGACTGAAATAGGATTGTGAAGATTGGTTTTCAGGTGATACTATGTTTTTCATAAGGCAAGTGGGTGCCATCCAACTCATAGCCGCACTGCTCTTTGGCATGGCAGTATCAGCGGTCCCTGTATGCAGTGCTTCTACCGATTATCAGGACCTTCTGGACCTGTCCAATGCCAACGAGGATATGCGAATAAATGCTCAGGATCTGGCTTTCTTGCTTGTCACCCACAACTTTGATGCCACACCAAAGGGAGACCATGTTGAAGTAAGAATCAATGGTTCAATCTACCTGGTGACGCCCAATGCCGGCAAGGCCGGTCTAGCCGATATAGTGCTAGCGTGACATTTTGTAGCATGGGTTGGGCCGCTTTCTCGGATGTGCGGCCATTTTAGCCCCTGCCCAGGATATCGGGAAATTCATCTAGTTTACTTATATTTTTGCCGGACTATCTTTGATCGGCAACTGTATTTCAGTTAAGAGCTCCTCTGGAGCTGTCTTGCAGGGATCGCTTAGATAGAGCTCCCTGCCCGGTCCGTCAAACTCCATCTCATTTTTTATCATATACTCGTAGATATCCTTGTAAGCAAGGATGAGGGTGTCATAGCTTCCTTTGTGCACAACTGCCAGGACCCGGGCAGGAGGTAGATTCTTAACTTCCATGCCCTCGTCCACTTCGATCCTTCCGGTTATGGGTATAGCCACCTCGATGTCGGCATCCTTTTCCTTGTATTCCTGGTCGTGGTAAATCGCCATACACGGCCCGCTCACTTTCACGAGATTTTTCTGGTTGACCGGCCAAAAAAGCATTTCGCACAGCTCTCCGATGAGACGACCAATGGTTTCTCCATAGCTTCCTTTGTCCCTTTTGCTTACCACCCGCAGGGCGGGCACATCTTTGATAACCGGCTCGCTTAATGCCATCTTTATCATCTCCCTATCGTTTTGTTTGAGCAGGGCCTCGATCCTTTGCAGCCTGGCGATTTGCTCCCTAATCCGGCTGAGATGTTTATCTCTCAGTGCCTGCAAGGCATCTCTATCACCTTTTGCCTCCGCGTCGAGGTAGCAGGCTATCTCTTCCAGGGATATGCCCAAAGAGCACAATGTCTTTACTCGGACACCCCTCTCCAACTGGTCTGTCGTGTAGTAGCGGTAGCCTGTCAATTTGTCTTTAGCTGCCGGTACCAGCAGCCCTAACTTATCGTAGTAACGCAGGGCCTTGGGAGTGATTCTCGTGATAACTGAGAACCTGGTGATGGGAATCTGATCGACGGTCATGGCTCGTATTCAGGGAGAATTTTTCTTATTTGTAAGGGCATGCAGTCTTACGCGGGGAAAGGTTTGGAGGAGAGATCGGATAATAGAGCGGCAGACCATTGAGAGTGAAACGAGCAATTGCGCGAGCAGCTTCGCCTGGTGAAAGAGGAACGGCTTACAGCGCACGAATATGCTCGCGCCCATCGGGTCTAAAAGGCAGCGATCTTTGAATACATCCATTGCCCCCATGAATTCTATGTCTTCACCAGAGGACAAGGTAAACTGTGTCTCCTTCCTTCTTGCCTTTGAGAAGCTGGCAGTGGCGAAGGATGGCGAACTGGTTCTCCAGCTCCGGCGCAGGAAGCTGGAAGTGTTCCATCAGCTCTGCCCTGGTGGCTTTGCCCTTCTCCTGGATGTACTCGTAGATCTCCTTTTGCAGATCCGTGAGGCCGTCCGTTCCTTCCAGGCCGTGGCTCGTTCTGAATATCTTCTTTGACCTCTCTCCCCAGGGATCGCAGACGCGAATTCGGTGGCCGACATCGATGTAGCAGTCTTCGCATAGGGTCTTGCCTTCTGTGGTGAAGACCTCATCCTCTGATATCGTCTTGCCACAATTTTGACACTTTATGCCTTCCAGCATCTTCATCTACCTCTTTACCGTCTGAAATTTATCATTCCTAATCATCCAGCAGGGCCGCAGCCGCGTTGAAACCCGAGCCCATGCGCACTAAACCGGCGACTGCCGCCGCCTCCAGCATCTCTTCCCGGCAGGCTCCTAGCTTTCGGGCCGCTCCTTTGTGCCTCTGGATGCAGCGCTCGCATCTGACTGCTACGGAGCAGGCCAGAGCTATCAGGGCTTTGTCCTTTGCGGTGAGCGCTCCATCTTTCTGTATCAAGGAGGCCAGATTCCTGAATGCAAAGTCCACTTCCTGGCCAAGGGCTTGGGTGAACTCTTC
>JAQTYS010000187.1 GCA_028688175.1 Methanothrix sp.
GGTTTCCAACCTCGATGGAATTATTTTCGACGAAACTTATATATATATGATATCACTCGTTATGCCCAAGGTGACCGTTTTGAATACATCAACCGCCTCAGACCAGAGAGTCGAACGCGATGAATTTGCATCCATACTCATGAAGGTAGGCCTGAAAAGGAACGTGGCCAAGGTCTTGACCTATCTGGCCGGGGTGGCAGAGGCAACATCCCGCGAGATAGAGATCGGCTCGGATCTTCGCCAACCGGAAGTGAGCATTGCTATGCGAGAGATTCGAAAACTAGAATGGATTGTTGAAAGAGATGAGAAAAATCCAGGAAAGGGACGACCGTACCGTATCTATAAGTTGAATAGAAGCCTTCCTGAGATTGTCGATTACCTGGAGAGTGAGAAATCGAAGGAATCCGAGAGGGTGATGAGACAGATTGAAAAGCTTAAATCCTTGCGGACCAACTAAACGAGGCAACATCTTCTTTTCTATATGCAAAAAACTATATACTAATTGATTAGCAAATAAAGCAGAAAAAAGCAGAGGGGATGGAGATTAAGTACATCATCGACGAAGCCCTGGGCAGATCTGAAGCCGAGAGCAGGATCAAGCCATCCAGCATGATCCAGAGCGATGAAGAGCTGGTTGGGGTTTTGGAAGAGCTGACCACGGTTATCCGTGTCATAGGA
This sequence comes from Methanothrix sp., assembly GCA_028688175.1. Taxonomy (GTDB): domain Archaea; phylum Halobacteriota; class Methanosarcinia; order Methanotrichales; family Methanotrichaceae; genus Methanothrix. Next base: position 679 of record JAQTYS010000187.1, read on the forward strand.
TGCGGCGGAGGCGGCTCGAATACCATCGACCGTCTGGCAGAGTGCGGCATCCAGGGTGCAGAGCTTTTTGCCATAAATACCGATGCTCAGCATCTTTTGCACATCAATGCCGATCGGCGGTTCCTCATAGGCAGACGCACCACTCGCGGCCTTGGGGCAGGAAGCTTGCCCGCCATCGGAGAAGAGGCTGCCCAGGAGGATATCGATGAGATCAAAGCATCCGTGGAAGGAGCGGATATGGTCTTCGTTACCTGCGGACTGGGAGGCGGTACGGGCACAGGTGCTTCCCCCGTAGTCGCAGAAGCTGCGCGAGAGGCAGGTGCACTCACCATTGCTATCGTCACTATTCCCTTCAGTGCGGAAGGCTCTATCAGAATGCAGAATGCCGAAGCCGGATTAAAGAGGCTGCGAGAGGTTTCGGACACGGTAATCGTAGTACCTAACGACCGTCTCTTGGATGTAGTCCCCAATCTACCCCTGCAAGCTGCCTTTAAAGTAGCTGATGAAGTATTGATGCGCTCAGTCAAAGGCATCACTGAGCTGATCACCAGGCCCGGACTGATCAATCTGGACTTTGCCGATGTAAGAACCGTAATGACCAACGGCGGCGTGGCCATGATCGGCATGGGCGAGGCGGAAGGCGAAGAGAAAGCACGCGACTCCGTCATGAAAGCTCTGCGCAGCCCTCTCTTGGATGTGGATGTATCCGGCGCAAACTCGGCCCTGGTAAACGTGGTAGGCGGCCCGGATATGACCATCACCGATGCCGAAACCGTAGTAGATGAGGTCTACCAGAAGATCAATCCTGATGCCCGTATCATCTGGGGCGCACAGATAGATCCGAACCTGGAGCATACTCTGCGAACTATGCTTGTGGTCACTGGCGTATCATCACCACAAATATTGGGAAAGGACCTGAACAGGCGTGTAACATCCAAGCACGGTATAGATTTCCTCCCCCGCCGGGCACGCTACTGAAAGCGGATGTGATAGAGATTCTGACCGAGAAGGTGAGCGGTGAGCTTGAGATGCTACAACGGCACCTGGTCATCCTCAAGCAAGTGGTAGAGAATGAGCCCATAGGCATCCTCAAGCTGGCAGAGGAGACAAAGATACCCAGCCACAAGGTACGCTATTCCCTGAGAGTTTTAGAGCAGGAGGGATTGATCAAGGCTTCTGCACCGGGAGCGGTGACCACGGAGGAAACCCAATCTTTTCTAAAAGAGCTGGACGGCATGATTGAGAATCTGGCCAAGCGAACAGAGGATTTGTTGAAGATCAAGATAGCGAGGTAAATGCGTTATTCTCGAATTGCCCAAGCCCTGCAAGAGATCTCTCACGCCTCACGTGGCTGCAAGGCCGATCTGGCAGCCAGCCTTCTCTGTGAAATTAAGCCTGACATCGAGATCCTCTGTCCTGCTGTGCGGCTGCTGTTAGGAGAGCTCTGGCCTCCCTGGGAAAAAAGGGAGATGGGCATCGGTCCAGAGGCCCTCATGACGGCATTGACGGAGGTATCCGATCAAGATATACCTTCTTTGCGGGAGAGATGTCATGATATGGGAAGAGTGGCCGAGGCTGCGTTGGGGCAGAAAGGGCAGCATTCCCTTTTTCGCGAGCCTCTGGAAGCCCTATCGGTTTATGAAAGGCTTTTACGCATCTCCGAGATGAACGGCAAAGAATCGGAGCAACGCAAGAATGCTCTGCTAAGGGGCTTATTTTTGGAAGCAACTCCTCTGGAAGGAAAGTATATCGCCCGCACAGCTCTGCGAAATATGCAGGCAGGTATCGGGCATAAGACCATGATTGTTGCACTCTCTCGCTCGCTACAATGCGACCGGGAGAAAATCCTAAGGGCCTACGGCCTCATGCCGGATCTGGGCAGCATTGCCGTCATGGCCCAACGCCAGGAGCTGGAAGTGGTTGCATTCCGGGCCAAAGTTCCCATTCGTTTTATGTTATTTCGCCAGAGCAATCCAGTGGTGCCGGGATGTTTTCTGCCTAAGTATCCTGGTTTGAGGGTGCAGGTCCATAAAATAAAAAACGAAGTACTCATATTCACCAGCAGGTTAAGAAATATCACCACATCCCTAAGCGGTATATCCCGGCAGCTTGAGAAAATCGACTCGGATTTTGTCGCAGATGCCGACCTCATAGGCTTTCATGATTGCGCCGTCAAGAAAAACGTGATTTGCAGCCAGGCGGAGATGCGAAGGTACATAAATCGCCGTCATCTCTCTCGAAAGAGCAGAATTCGCCCTACCCTTCTGGCTTATGACCTCATCGCCTTGCAAGGAGATGACATTTGCAGTTTGCCTTATCAGGATCGACGAGAGAAGCTCTTATCAATACTTGGCGAGCCCCAAGCCATGCCATTTCTGGGAATATCTCCCGCCCGAGAAGATGTTCTCATGGACCTAGGTGCAGTCGATGAATTACTCAGCAAGGCTGCTGGTGCTAGGGCATTGTTGGAGCGGGATCCCAAGGCCTCTTACCTGCCGGGTATAGCTTCGAAGCGAGATTTTATCTGCAACAAATGATCCTCAGACCATTTGATCCCTGGAAGAGCCAATTATGCACCTGCCCGGCCAAGTTGAGCCTTAATCCCTACACAGGATGTCCACATGGCTGCCTTTACTGCTACGCCTCATCTTACATCCCCCGCTTTGCACAGTGCCGCCCTAAGGCTGATCTCTTAAGAAGACTGGCCAGAGAGTCGTCTAAGATCAGGCCCGGCACATTGGTCGCATTATCCAATAGCTCCGATCCTTATCCCCCTCAGGAAGAAGAGCTGCAGCTAACGAGGGGATGTCTGCAGATCTTAAAAGAGCGGGATCTTTGTGCCCAGGTAGTGACCAAGTCGCATCTGGTGGCAAGAGATGCAGATCTTCTTTCCAAGATGAGGGCCTGCGTGGCCATAACCATCACATCGCTAAGCGAATCTATCTGCCAGAGGCTTGAGCCGGGAGCGCCATCACCGGCAGAACGCCTTGACGCTATGGCGAAGCTGTCAGAAAGGGGTGTTGCAGTCTCGGCAAGAATAGATCCCATCATTCCCGGCATAAATGATGCAGAGATCGAGCAATTGGCAGCTGCGGTCTCACGGGCAGGGTCCCGGCATATAACCTCCTCTACATTTAAGGCCAGACCGGGAAACATGAAAAAGATCATCTCTGCCTTTCCCCAGGAGGGGGCGACTCTAGAGAGCCTGTTTGCCCGAGGAAACAAGATTGCAGGAAGCGGCTACCTTCCCGAAGAGATGAGACGCGATTTGATGCAGAGGGTAAAAGAGAGTGCCGGGCGAGAGGCTTTGACATTCTCCACTTGCCGAGAAGGATGGGCAGGGGTTTTGGGAATAAGCTGCGATGGATCCCATTTATTGTCTGCAGTTGAAAAACTTGAGCATAATCCCTTATTTCTATAGACAAACTCAAAAGGGCATAAATTGCGACGCCGTCCCTTAATTGTGGTCTTTGTCCATGAAAGTCTATTTATATGAAGAATAACTAGAATTGACGACAATTCTTCTCAAAGGGGAGGATGTTCAAACTACAGTCATAAATGCTATGCGCTAGAGGAATAGGAGGTATTCAATATGAGGAAAATTTTGGCTATCACAGTGGCCCTCATGATAGCAGCCATCGTTATAATGCCTGCTTTGGGGTACACTAATCAAGCTGCAGGAAATCAATCATATTCTGCAAAATCAGGAAGTCCCGTCGAGTACAGCTTAAAAACAATAAACGTTCCCGCTCATAACCTGACTCCGGATATGGTGGTAAATAAGTATTCTTTCAAGTCGGCCGGCGTTGCCAGTACCAGGATGGCCTACTCGTTCCAGAGTGGAGCTGTCGCACCATACTCCTTTAAGCTGGTAGGTGTCGAGAATGCAGTTGCTCAGGGCATGAAGACTGTGAAACCGACCGCAAAGCTGGGCAGCATGGTTGGCAGCATAAATGATGAATCTGCATCCGGACCGGCTGGCGAAGTCGCAGAGAAACCCGCACCAACCGCTGAAGCTGTTCCTGCAGCTGCACCGGCTGCCGAACCAGCTGCTACACCTGAACCCGAGGCCGCAGCTCCGACCACATTCTCTATTGAAGGCATGGTCGTAGACAACAATCAGACCGGCCTGGCCGAGTGGACCATAAACCTGACAAAGGATGGAGCAGTCATCAATAGCGTTCCCACAGCTGCCGACGGCAAGTTTGCCTTCATAGAACTGGCTGCCGGAGAGTACACCGTTTCCGAGCTCCTCGTAGAGGGCTGGAATGTTGTCTCCCCCGAAGAGGGCAAGGCTATAGTGAACATCACCGATGCCAGCGTGACCGATCTGGTATTCGTAAATCAGCTCGTGCCGGTTGTTGCAGCCGTACCTGAGGTAGTTGCGCCTGTTGTTGCAGAGAACGCAACTGCTCTAACCAACGACACTATACCCAGCAACGCTACTGCAGCAATCAATACCACTGCGTAGAATTAAAAAAAAAGACAGTCAAATAAATCATGACCCTGGATTCCAGGGCCTTCTTCTCTTTTTCACTCACGCGAGTTCGACCAATAATCTTTCATAGGTTGAATGGCAATAAGATGTTGATTTCAGGTTTTGGGGGATGTTTGTGAAAACGAAAACTATGTGCATGTTAACGGGCCTTTTGGTGCTATTACTGGCAGCACCGGCCTATGCATCAGGATTTTATGGATCGGGTCCATGTGAAGCAAGAAATGCAATCGAAGCATACTGCATGAATCATGGAGGAT
>JAQTYS010000188.1 GCA_028688175.1 Methanothrix sp.
CTATGTACTAATTTGTACTACAATGTGCTTTGTCGTGCAATTTGTTTAAAAACATTTCCCTTCAAGGATCCACCACAAGAATTATAAGTCAAAATCCGGTATCGCCTCTTGAATCTTTGATGTATCAGATTGCACATAAACGATCAATAACAATCACCAGCATTCCTGCATATAAAAACCTAGGAGAAAGATGGCATTGAGACGTTTGATGTCCGGCAATGAGGCCCTGGCCAGAGGCGCCTTTGAAGCCGGTGTGACGGTCGGCGCGGGCTATCCGGGAACTCCCTCCACCGAGATCCTGGAAAATCTGGCCCTGTATAAGCCGGATGTGTATTGCGAGTGGTCGCCCAATGAAAAAGTAGCCTTTGAGGTAGCGGCAGGGGCATCTCTGGTCGGAGCCCGCAGCATTGTGACCATGAAGCACGTGGGGCTGAATGTGGCGGCGGACCCGCTCATGACCCTGAGCTACATCAGTGTGGAGGGAGGATTTGTGGCCTGCGTGGCCGATGATCCGGGCATGCACTCCTCGCAAAATGAGCAGGATACCCGCAATTATGCCCGTTTTGCCAAGATACCCTTATTCGAGCCTTCGGACAGCCAGGAAGCCAAAGATTTCCTCAAACTGGCCATGCAGGTCTCAGAAGAGTTCAAGACCCCGGTCATCCTGCGCACCACCACCCGAGTCAGCCACTCCAGAAGCCTGGTGGAGATTGGCGAGCGCATTCTTTCTGAGAAAAAGATTGGCCTGGTAAAGGACCCACCCCGCTTCGTGCCCATACCAGTCTGGGGCCGGCCCATGCGCCAGAGGGTTGAGGACCGGCTAATTCGTCTGCAAGCTATCTCGGAAAGCTCGCCCGCCAACCGTCTGGAATGGCGGGACCGAAGTCTGGGGATCATCACCTCTTCCATCGCCTACCAGTATGCTCGAGAGGTATGGCCACAGGCCAGCGTACTCAAGCTGGGCATGTCCTATCCCTTCCCGGACTCCATGATCCGAGAGTTTGCAGCAGAGGTCTCCAACCTGCTCGTCGTAGAAGAGCTGGACGACTTCATCGAGCAGCATGTTCGGTCCCTGGGCCTCGCTTGTCGGGGAAGAGATGTTGTTCCCGGCATCATGGAGCTTTCAGTGGACCGGCTGCTGGTGTCAAAAGCGCTCATGGAAGGAAGGCCGGTAGAGGTGCGAAAGCCATCCGCCTTTTCTGACAGACTGCCGCCCCGTCCGCCTGTGCTCTGTCCCGGCTGCCCGCATCGAGGCGTCTTCTACGCCTTGAGCAAAAAGAAGGTGGTGGTGACGGGCGATATCGGCTGCTACAGCCTGGGAGCTTTCCCGCCTCTGAACAGAATGGACAGCATCCTGTGCATGGGCGGCGGCATCTCCATGGCGCACGGCCTGGAGAAAGCGGGCGAACCCAGCAAGGTCGTAGGCATCGTGGGAGACTCCACCTTCTTTCACTCCGGCATAACCGGCCTGCTGGACATAGCCTACAACCGAGGTAGCAGCACCATAATCGTACTGGACAACCGCACCACGGCCATGACCGGCCATCAGGACCATCCCGGCACAGGCAGAACGCTCATGGGCGAGGCGACAAATGCAGTCTCCATCGAGGATATCGGTCGAGCCTGCGGAATAGAGCGCGTTTATGTGATCAATCCCTACAACCTGGATAAGACAAGCCAAGTCATCTTTGATGAAATCGCAGCCGAAAAGCCGTCACTGATCGTCTCGCGCGCTCCCTGCCCACCGTGAGAGAAGAAGAAGGTAGGCGCGAGCCGGAAGATTCTGGCGGAAGAGTGCAAGGGCTGCGAGCTCTGCCTGGGTCTAGGCTGCCCGGCCATTGAAGGCGGCAAAGAGGGCCCCAGGATAAATGAGACACTCTGTGCAGGCTGCGGCCTATGCGAGCAGGTCTGCCCTGCTGGGGCGGTTGTCAGCGGGGGGAGAGCATGAGCGAGAAAGGAAATATGAAAGAGACGAAGAGCATCGTATTGGTTGGCGTGGGCGGCCAGGGTATTTTGCTGGCCAGCGAGATTCTGGCCCAGACGGCTATGCTTGAGGGCTACGATGTCAAGACCAATGAGGTGCATGGCATGGCGCAGCGGGGCGGCTCGGTGATGGCCCAGATACGTTACGGCCAAGAGGTCCATAGCCCCCTGGTGGCCAGGAACGAAGCTCATATTCTGGGAGCTCTGGAGAAGGTAGAAGCGCTTCGCTATGCTGACTATCTCCGGCCGGACGGCCTGGCTGCGGTCAGCACTCAGGCCATCATGCCAGTTACCGTCTCCTCGGGCGCTGCGAAATACCCTGAAGACGCAAAAGAGCTGCTAAAACAAGCCTTTCCCAGGCTGGTTTACATCGATGCCGCCAAGATCGCCCGAGAGCTGGGCGACATCCGGGCGGCCAACATAGTCCTCCTGGGGGCTATCTCGCAGGGTCTGGATCTGGCACTGGAGTCATGGGAAAAAGCTATTGCGCTGTGTGTTAAGGAGAAGTTTCTGGAGATCAACCGGCGGGCTTTTGCCGCAGGAAGGAATTATTCATGACCAAAAATGATAATTTTCACAACAAATCAATAGAAACCAGATCCTCAAAGGGCATTAAAGAGATGCAGTCCGCCAGGTTAAAGGCTATAGTCAAGCATGTTTACGAGTCTAATGCCTCTTACCGTCTGCTCTTTGCCCAGGCAGGAGTTAAGCCGGATGACATCCGGACGGCAGATGATATTGTCAAGCTGCCCATGACCAATAAGGACATACTGCGAGAGAGCTATCCTCTGGGGCTGTCCTGCGTGCCGCGAGAAAAGATTGCGGAGATGCACATGTCCTCTGGCTCCACAGGAACTCCGGTAGTCATGCCCTACACTGAGAATGATCTCATGCAATGGGCGGAGTGCATGGCCCGATGCTACCGCATGGCCGGGGCCAAGCCCGGAGACGCCACCCAGATTACGCCGCTATTTGGGCTGTTCAACGGCGGATTTGGCATGTACCACGGCGCGCGCGCTGCGGGGCTCTTTGTGATACCTGCCGGTCCAGGCAACACCGCCCGGCAGATACGTCTGGCCAAGGATCTGAAGACGCGGGTCTTCACCGCCGTGGTCAGCTATGGGGTGCGACTCATGGAGATCCTGGAGGAGCAGGAGGAGACCTTGCCTGATCTGAAGATCGGCATCTTCGGGGCGGAGGCGTTCTCCGAGTCCATGAAAAAGAAGATCTCAGAGGGCCTGAATATCGATGTCTTCGACATCTACGGCATGACTGAGTCGGGCGGTGTGGGAACTCTGGGCATGGACTGCCCGGCGCATGACGGCCTGCATGTCTGGGAGGATCAGTACATCATCGAGATCATCGATCCCAAGACGGGAGAGCCTGTGGCCGATGGAGAGGAGGGCGAGCTGGTCTTCACCTCGTTGACGCGAGAAGCATTGCCCATGATTCGCTTCCGCACCGCAGATCTTACCCGCATCATCTCCCGGGATACCTGCGAGTGCGGCAGGACGCACCTCAAGATCGCCCCCATCACCGGACGGCGAGACGACATGCTCATTGTCAAGGGGGTCAACTTCTTCCCCAAGCAAATCGAGCAGACGCTGCTGGGCATACCCGGCATAGGCAACAACTACCAGATCATCGTGGAAGAGGTAGACGGGGTCAACGACGTGCGGGTCAATGTGGAAGCTGGGCCGGGCGTGACAGGCTACATGGTGGAAAAGGCGCTCAAAGAGGCCTTGGGCTTCTCACCCAAGGGCGACGTCTATCCGCTGGGCGGACTGCCCCGACAGGAAGGGAAGGCCAAGAGGGTGTTTCACGAGAAGATAGGGAAGTAGAGGACGGGCGATCCTTTGCTCCCGATTTTTTGGCTGATGTTGGTGGGGGCTAGGGCCGAAATGGTCCCCACCGCGAGGCTTTTAGAGGTTTTAAATAATAGGCAAAGCTAAGTGAAATCATACTGAGAAGCTAGTACAGCTAATGCGATTCATTCTCCTGTTAATCGCACGGCTATCTCCCGGCCTGTGCCATCCTCATGCCGAGGTCATAGGCCATCCGACAGTCCTCCGGGAAGACCTCACGGTGTCTGCGTGCCTTTTCTGCCGGGTTATGCCCCGATGAAACATATTTCGCATAATCATCAAACTGCAGAGTATCTGTGGCCACAAGAGTCTCAGATGAGCCGAAAATCCGTCCAAGAACAAGCTCAGTCAGCCGGATCGGCCCATCAAATCCCATCGCTTTTGCTGAGCTTTCATCTGCGCCCATCGTATGGATGAATGCAGTCGGGATCTTTTTAGGGAAAAGGGTGGAATGTTCGCGGTCATAGACGAGATACGGAAAGACCAATCGCTCCAGGAATGACCGCATCTCACCCGTTGCCATTCCGATGTAGACCGGAGAGCCAAGGATGAATGCGTCTGCTCCGGCGATCCTTTCAAGGACCGGGGTGAGATCGTCCTTCGTGGCGCATTTTCCGTAGCTCTTCCCGTCTTTGAGCTTGCAGGAAAAGCAGCTGGTGCATCCCTTGTAGTCCAGATCGTAGAGGTGAACCAACTCCGTTTTTGCTCCTACAGCTTCAGCACCTTTGAGTGCATATTCGAGCAGCGTTGCAGTATTCCACGATTTTCGCGCACTTCCATTGATGGCGATGACTGTTTTCATTGACGATCACCTTTGCGTCATTCTCTTATGGAGTGAATCCCTGATTGGATCTTCATTAATTAATGCTCTGGAATCCATCTCAACTTCTGGATGATTACCGCTTGGGCATTCTCTATGAGTGTGATGCTCTGCGCCCTATGCCTGCCGCTTTTGACAATAACAACCGGCCCCTGCATCTTTCGAGCCTTCGCGTAGATCTTTGCACCGTGCAACGAATCGCCCTCTTCATAGCAATCCATCAAACAGCCTCCAGTCGGCCCTCTTTCTTCAGCTCGGCTGTGATTCGCCTCACCAGGTCAAAATCCAGCTCCAGATCCTGTGAGATCTCATCAGGATAAGCCTCCTGATTTCTCTGGAAATATCCTATGATCTCCTTTTTTGCGGTCTCATAATCGACGTCACGGCATTTTATCACTTTTATGGCAGCTAGCTTGTCACGGATTGCCTCCCTAACGAAGTCAGATGCATTTAGATAAACACCGGCATCAATCAGATCCTGAATTTGCGAGAGCTCGCTGCGTGTGATCTTCGATCCTATAACGCATCCCTGAGATTCCTTCGGTTTTATTGCACTGGCCAGGGGTTAAATTAGGTTAACTATGGTTGTGACTTCCTCCCATGCCCCTGAAGTGGCAGGGCTTCCTACGTCATCGATCTAACTTGCTTTGATAGTTTGCTCAAAGTAGGGGTCGGATCTTGATAGGCTCTTCCCCTCAGTCCGAGGGTGCGAATGTTCAAGCTGGCATTGATGTCTCGAT
>JAQTYS010000189.1 GCA_028688175.1 Methanothrix sp.
AGTTAAGCAAAGTATATTTGGTTGAATTAGACGACTGCAATTTGATTTCAGAGGTTCCGAAAAAGTTAGAGATGCTTGATAAGAAAATGGAACTAAATTTATTCCCTAAAGTGCGGAGTTAAGGTTCTAAAATCATGGAAAGATAAGTGAGGAATTCCAATTGAATGTAGACCAGATGGAGTTTCAATTGAGCCACGATTCTAAAATCATGGAAAGTCCAAGAAGGTGGGCAAGAGCCCGCCAGCGGTCAATGTTTCAATTGAGCCACGATTCTAAAATCATGGAAAGTGAGCGAACCTGCCCCGGCTCGCATCCGCCCGCTCCGGTTTCAATTGAGCCACGACTTTTCAGTCATGGAAATTTTGATGTTTCCGTCCAACTGGTAGTCGATTATCAAAATGTTTCAATTGAGCCACGACTTTTCAGTCATGGAAATGTGAGTTTTATGAAAAGCATATTGGGACTAAGCCGGGTTTCAATTGAGCCACGACTTTTCAGTCATGGAAATATTATGTTAAAAATGATACGTTTAGGGTTGTCGATGTTTCAATTGAGCCACGACTTTTCAGTCATGGAAATAGCAGGCGGTGAAGGGGGCCATGCTCACCACTCCACACAGTTTCAATTGAGCCACGACTTTTCAGTCATGGAAATGCTCATGAAGCAGAAAATCAGCTAACCGCAGCAAATAATGTTTCAATTGAGCCACGACTTTTCAGTCATGGAAATCAGCCTTGTGCTGATCTTGGCTTGCTGTATGACCAACGGGGTGTTTCAATTGAGCCACGACTTTTCAGTCATGGAAATAGATTATTCAAAATTGATTCTTCAGTAATGTCCGAAGGGTTTCAATTGAGCCACGACTTTTCAGTCATGGAAATAGATCTTTTCCGGCGGAATTAAAGCCACCGCCTTAAAAAAGTTTCAATTGAGCCACGACTTTTCAGTCATGGAAATGAAATTGATCGATACAACATCCAGACTCAGAAGTACGTTTCAATTGAGCCACGACTTTTCAGTCATGGAAATATGCAATGAGAGAAACTCATTCAATGGATAAATTAACGTTTCAATTGAGCCACGACTTTTCAGTCATGGAAATTACGCCTGCATGGCCAACTTTTGCTTTTCGACCTTATGTTTCAATTGAGCCACGACTTTTCAGTCATGGAAATGCCCCATCCAGCGCCAAGGCCATAGACGGCCTAAATCCGTTTCAATTGAGCCACGACTTTTCAGTCATGGAAATCTTCTTGTTCAAAAGAATAATATTCCCATTAAGTTCTTGTTTCAATTGAGCCACGACTTTTCAGTCATGGAAATATGGAGCCGGTAAAGAAATGAAAATAGGGAATTTGTGTTTCAATTGAGCCACGACTTTTCAGTCATGGAAATATAAAGACTTTCATTATATTTCTGATCAGAAAATAAGTTTCAATTGAGCCACGACTTTTCAGTCATGGAAATTCTCCAATTGTTTTAATTCCTCGTCGGTAAGTTCGGTTTCAATTGAGCCACGACTTTTCAGTCATGGAAATGCGATCTCTAGCCAGTCCTTAGCTCTCATCCTGCTAAGGTTTCAATTGAGCCACGACTTTTCAGTCATGGAAATCTACGACACCGACGACATGGAAGCGTTATTAAGAATGGTTTCAATTGAGCCACGACTTTTCAGTCATGGAAATACCGAAGAACAAGACCGCGACAGACCTTGAGTTTAAGGGTTTCAATTGAGCCACGACTTTTCAGTCATGGAAATTACTGTGGAGGGTAACGCTGGCTCAGGCGCCTATGTGGTGTTTCAATTGAGCCACGACTTTTCAGTCATGGAAATGTCGGAGAAATGCTCCGTATCAGTTAACAATGCTTGGGTTTCAATTGAGCCACGACTTTTCAGTCATGGAAATGGCCGTCGTTTTTTGGCCTTTACTGCTATCGACAAAGTGATGATTTCCACGAGGTTTGTCAACAATTTAAAAACTGACAAATAGTGATCCCTGCATTAACACTCGAATCGTCATGCAAAGCCACATCACGAACCTCGCCAACTATACGTAAGTATTTAAGAAGTGCGTATGTCGTCTCGGAAGTTTTCGTAATACTGGGCCGCTCATTAACCCAATTACCTCCCGGACCCACTGGCATCCTTTTGCAGCTTTAAACTATAATAATCTTTCCTTCCTGTTCTTTCTTGTCTGCATGTACCCCCAGGAATTCAATCCTCTCTTCCACCTTCCCATCCACGGGACCCATATCGATAATCATAATCCTATCCTCATCCTCTGCGATCAGGTCTGTGAGAACTGCTACCATCTCTACCTTGCCTCGCGCTGTGAGATCGCAGCGAAAAACTGAGTAGTGAACCGGCTCACCAAAGCCTTTCATAGCCCCGTGAACCCTGCACAGCCTCTTCTTCTCCCTGATGTCATAGCTGACCACAAAATAATTAAGTCCGCTCAAATATTATCCCCTCGAAATAAATGCCGGATATTCTTTCAGCTCTCCGGAGAGAACTCTCGCCAGGAGGCGTGACTGCACCTCAAGCACTCGCCTGTAGCTCACTTTGTAGCTGAAAATGGGATGAGTGACCTCGGTCTGCATCCTGTGCTCATACGCAGCGATAACCTTTCGTTTGGCCTCAGGCATTATGGAGATACCGATGCCCGTTCTGATGAAGTCCTTTGCCGTCAGCTCTTCGTTGTTGAAGAGGGAGAGCATTGCCGCATCCGCAATAACCGGCCGAAACTCCTCCATCATGTCCAGAGCCAGAGCCGGACGGCCATACCTGGGCTGATGATAAAAGCCGAGATAGGGCTCAAAGCCCGCCGCCTGAACCGTTGTGAAGAGCTCCTTGGTCAGAACGCCGTAAAGGTAAGAGAGGACCGAATTCACCGGATCGCGAGGAGGCCTCTTGTTTCGCCCCTCAAAGGAAAAATCCCCCGGATTAGTCTTGAGAAGAGAGCCTAATCGGGAGAAATAGGCTCCGGCGGCTGCACCCTCAATCCCCAGCAGGATCTGCCGGCGGGAGGCATTCTCAGCATCCTTGGCGAGAGTCGCCAGCGAATCCAGCACCATTTCGGGAACATCTGCGTCATATCTGCGCAGCCGCATTCTGGAGTTCTCGATCTTCGCAGCTACCATTTTCCTGGCAATAGAAAGCGACTTCCCTTCATCCCCGGCCCACTGGAACTGCTTGATGCGAAGAAGCACATTCTTATGGCTCATCCCCTGACAGATGCCCAGAAACCAGCCGCCGTGAGAGAAGTGCAGCACAGGCACATTCCTCTGCATCAATTCCACCATGGCTGGAGTGGTGATCTCCGCACCACCGTAAAGGCAGACCTTGGAAATTTCCCTGATGCGAGCTTCGCTCACCTTACCCTCTTCATAAGACCAGACCTCCAGCCGCTCCCCACGCTTTCGCACCGTCTTGCCCTGGCCTACCACGTAAACGGGAACGGCGTCGTCCCGGCTGGCAAGGAGCATTCTGATCTTCTCCTCCTCAGGCTCGCCTTCCGCCGCCCTCTCCGCCTCCATCTCTCTCAGCAGGTTCACCTCGTCCGGCAGGCAGACGCCCGCCAGGGAGCAGTGCTCGCAGCGCGCGCTGGCGCGCAGTGGCTGGGGAATCTCGCCTCTCGCCGCCATCATCCTCAGCTTCTCGATCAGCTCTCTGGTCTTTGCCATCAGGGCCGGATCAAAGGAGACGAAGACCCGCTCCTTGGAGAGGATGTAGTAGATCATGCCGTGCTCGCAAGAAAATCCGTTCTCCTGCAGAGCCAGGCCCTGAGCAGCAAGCTGAATCATCTGCGGATCATACCAGCCCGCCGGGCTCTCGTGGGCTTTTCCTCGCTTGTACTCCACCGGCGTTACGCTCTTGCCGTCGCCCTCTAGGAGATCGATGCGACAGCACACGCCAGCCTGCGGGGCGGAGAGCGAAACGGATCGGGCGTGAAAGGGCACGAATTCCTCAGGGACTGCGTCTTGTTCTGCGTCCACCCAGCGGTGCAGAAATCTCCCCTCCGCCAGCTCGGCGCTGTCCTGAAATTCGCCCTGCACAAATTGCAGATAGCAGAGCCTCGGGCAGAAGGCAAAAGCGGCCAGCATGCTGGCTGGGATCATCTCACGGTCCGCATTATCCGTTAGTTCATCGGTCATGAAAAACACCATCATTTGACTTACAAAGGATTAAGTTTAAGTGCAATTTCATGGATTTAATGCTATGGACAATCGCATCCAGCAATCTAGCGACAAACAGTGGCCACTGGGGCCCACCTTCCCTGCCCTGCAAAGTCGGCAGCGCAATAAGCTCATCCTTAAATATGCATGGCAGCATCAGCGCTTGCAAATATATGTGGCAATTGTATTTATCACATTGGTAATTACTGGAACAATCTTCTGGAGTGAGCTGCATTTTCCAGCCACCGCATCAGACACTCCGAAGGGTTTTATCGGCTGGCTGATCAATGCCCAGTCTATACTCAGTTTCGGCACACTTCTGGTAGCCCTCTTCGTCTGGTGGGGAGAGACACAAGAGGACTGGGTTAACAACTTGAGCAAGAAGCTGAGCGTATTCTTCTTTTTCGAGGACCGACCACTCATTGTATGTCGTTATGTCTGGCTGGCAGGAGCTGATGAAATCAGAACCTGGGGACAGCAAGTGGCTAAACAGGCACAGCCTTCTTCATCAAACCAGCCGAACCTAGATTTTTACCCTGATGTGGAGACAAGAGAGCCCATTTTGCTTTTAGGGCCGAAAGATGAAGTTTGGAAACACTATTCGGTATGTTTCAGGCTTTCGAAGTTGAATTCAATTCTTAATGAATACGCTATATTTAGCTGGGATAATGTTCCTGGAAACGATGAAGGTAGACTTAAAGAATTTCTAGAAAAGAGATATAATCTTGATTGGGTAAAAAACGCAAAAATTCAAAAAATTAATAAAAATAAGTCTATTGCAGTGTACACTATTGATAATTTTCTTTCATTGAATCTTAACGACGAGAAAACCGAAGTAACATTTACAATCGATAACATTAGTATTAATAGCTTGATAGCAAAAAAGGAGAAAAGTGACAAGCTAATCATATATTTTGGATGTTGTAGATACCAAAACCTGGCGGAAATTCAAACCGATCCCAAAGATATTCTCCAGAAAGAGGTCGGCACAGTCTCGGAAGTGGCTGACTGGAAAGCAACTGTCTCGCAAAAGCTTCCCAGGAAATCACCAGAAATAAAGAAAAAACGATAATAGAATTACAGCCCCCGAAACGCGGCACAGTGGCCGCGCTTCTGGAACTGCTCCTCCCTCCTGTGATGTAGTTGTTGTTGGGTTATAATCGTTTATCCCGAGGCCATAGCATTATGGCATCGTGTCCGGGCGCAGGTGTAGCCGCACCCGTCCGACA
>JAQTYS010000190.1 GCA_028688175.1 Methanothrix sp.
TCATTGAGATAAGCCATACAAGAGTTCCCAGGCTCATCGGCAAGGGCGGCTCCATGATCAGCATGTTGAAGAAAGAGGTAAACTGTAATATCTTCGTTGGCCAGAACGGCAGAATCTGGATCCACGGGGGTGCAGAGGATATGGATCTGGCTCTGAAGACCATAACTCTGATTGAGAAGGAAGCCCATACCAATGGTCTAACGGACAGGATAGTGGGATTCCTAAAGAAGGAGAAAGGGGCCAGAAGTTGATCGCTATGGATGAGACTGATATATCATTTTTTAAAGATGGACTGCGCCTGGATGGCCGAAGGGCAGATCAGCTCCGACCTGTGAAAATCGAGGTGGGAGTCCTGGCAAGAGCAGACGGCTCATGTTACATCGAGATGGGTGGGAATAAGGTCATTGCGGCAGTTTACGGGCCCAGAGAAGTGCATCCCAGACATTTGCAGGAAGCAACCAGGGCTATCGTGCGCTACCGGTACAATATGGCATCCTTTTCGGTGGAGGATAGAAAGCGGCCGGGTCCGGACCGAAGGTCGCAAGAGCTTTCCAAGGTTAGCCGGGAGGCGCTCGAGCCCGTCATTCTGACCAGCTTCTTCCCTCGATCGGTCATAGATGTTTTTATCGAGGTGCTTCAGGCCGATGCGGGAACAAGAACAGCCGGCATAAATGCTGCCGCAGTGGCTCTTGCTGATGCAGGTATTCCCATGAAGAGCATGATTTCGTCTTGTGCTGCAGGGAAAGTGGCCGATACCATAATCCTTGATCCAATGAAAGAGGAAGACAACTTCGGCCAGGCAGACCTGCCTATTGCCATGACTCCGGGCGGAGACATCACCTTGCTGCAAATGGATGGCGATCTCACACGGGATGAGTTTCAGAGGGCAGTGGAGATGGCCATGATGGGAGCTAGAGACATCTATGAGCTGCAAAGAGCAGCTCTTGTGAAGAAATACAGCCAGATGGTAGAACAGCCCGTGCGAGAGGATGTGCATGTCTGTGACTAACGTCATCTCCGAGATAAAAAAGGACTTTATCTACAACCTGCTTCTCAAAGGAGAGAGGATTGATGGGCGTACTTTTGACCAGTACCGAGAGATCTCTATCCAGAGAGATGTGATCCGCAAGGCGGAAGGTAGTGCGCTTGTTAAAATGGGAGCCAGCCAAGTACTGGTGGGAGTGAAGATGCAGCCCGGAGAGCCTTTCCCGGATACGCCCAATAAGGGTGTCATCATCACCAATGCCGAGCTGGTGCCGCTTGCCTCACCATCTTTTGAGCCGGGTCCGCCCAATGAGATGGGAATTGAACTGGCGCGGGTAGTGGATCGCGGCGTGCGCGAATCCAAGGCAGTGGATCTGGAGAAACTATGCATCGTGCCCGGCAAGCAGGTCTGGATTATATTCATCGATGTGCATATCCTGGATGACTGCGGAAATATTCTCGATGCAGCGTCACTGGGCGCTATCGCCGCGCTGCTGTCCACCAAGGTGCCGGCAGCCCGGTTTGGTCTGGGCGAGGACTACGTCTTGCCCATAAGAGATATTCCCATAGCGACAACTGCTATTGAATTCAATGACGTATTGATGTTCGATCCCGGGGTCGATGAAGAGGCCATTGCCAACACCCGTCTCACCATTATATCTACGACGGAGGGCAATATATGCGGCTCACAGAAGAGTGGCGCGGGAATGCTCAAACCAGAGCAGATCTACCGCATCATTGATATAGCATGTGAGAAGGCGAAAGAAATCCGGGAAAAGTTTCTGGAAACATAAACGGAAGTTAAGATCATGGCAAAGCAGACTACAAAGGGAAGGAAGAGCAGGTCCGCAGCCCGGTTTGGTCCCAGGTACGGCCGCAAATCACGAAAGCTCGTGGCAGATTTGGAGGAAAAGAGCAAGGCTTCATATGACTGCCCCTCATGCAATAGGAATAGAGTAACAAAGATAAGCACAGCCATCTGGAGCTGCAGCAAGTGCGGCTATACCTTTGCAGGCGGCTCTTTCCTGCCTGAGACGTCTCTGGGACGCTCAGTGATAAGGTCTCTCAAGAAGACCCTTGAGGCGGCTTAGAAGATGGCATATAAGTGCACCAGATGCAAGAAGACCGTTGAGGTTGATTACGAGTACAGCGGCATACGCTGTCCTTATTGTGGGCATAGGATCCTGATGAAGGAGCGGCCCACCACGGTCAAGAAGATGAAAGCCGTCTGATGCTGCTCACCACTTCGCGAGACCCCTCTAGCAAGGCAAGAAGGTTTGCCAGGGCTCTGGCCTCGTTTCTCTCTTTGCCCTATGTAAATAGGGGAAAGTCGAATCTGGTGGAGGAGGGATCCTGGCTGGTGGTAAGAGAGGATCACGGCAATCCGGCAGGTCTCATCAAACGCTCCAGGGAAGGCGAGGAGCAATTGGGCTTCCAGCTTTCAGGAGAGCCGGATAAAAAGCGGCTTAAGATGAGCGTGCCGAAGGTTGCCGGCAAGGCAGCGTTTGCTCTTCCAATTGCGCAGTTCTTTGAGCTGGAGTGGCTTGGCGAGGCCCTTCCAGCCCAGGGACGAATAATCTGGGTTGCACCAAATAGTATCGAATTCATAGATGAGGGCCAAGCCAAATTCAGGCTTAAGATATGAAGGGCTGCGCAGAGTTCGTGTTTGAAAGCGAGCATGCCCCTGTGATCTATCAGGCGCTGGCTCCCGAAATCGATGATGAAATGCACAGGTCCAATGTATTTCTGGGCCTGGAAGACGGTTCTATTCGATTGAGGATCTGGGGCGAAGATACAGTCTCCCTCCGGGCAGCCTTAAATACATGGATAAGGTTGGTTAACATCGCATTTGAGATGGTGAGTATATGAGTGGCGAATTGCCTCCGCAGATACAGAATCAGTTGGCTCAGCTCCAGCAGCTCCAGCAGCAAGCGCAGGCGATCATGGCTCAGAAGGGCCAGATCGAGGGTCTGATCAGAGAGACCGAAGCGGCGCTCAAGGAACTGGAGAAGAGCGCAGACGACGCAGTTATATACAAGGGCGTCGGGGAACTCCTCTTTAAAGCCGACAAGCTCAAGCTGATCGAAGAGCTGAAAGAGAAGAAGGATATGAACGAGATCCGCAAGAAGAACATGGCCAATCAGGAAGAACGCATTCAGGGCCGGTTCACTCAGCTTCAAGAGCAGCTCAAAATGTCATTAGGTCAGATGCCGCCCAAGGGCGGCTAAAACCATTTGCGGGCCCGTGGCTTAGCCAGGATATAGCACCGGGCTTCTAACCCGGGGGTCGCGGGTTCGAATCCCGCCGGGCCCGCCTTATTATTACCATCATTTTTAGGAGGAACTATGTGCGAACTTACGGTTTACATTTTGAAAGGAAATTCTCGCGAAAAGGCAATGGAAGGCGTAGTCAGGCTGATGGCCCATAACGGCAAGGTTCTCATGGAAGGCATATTCGGCGATTCCATGGAAGTGGAGGGCCGCATCGCTGCAGTGGATATCATGTCACAGTCGGCGAATATCATCGCGAATTAGTGCTTAATCAGCGGCACATACTCGACACCCGGCCGGCTCCTTCCCGCTTCCATGCGGTACAGATCCATCAGGGCATAGACCTCTTCCGGGACATTGGTCTCTACGCATTCACCCAGGAGAGATTGGGCCTGCTCGGCCATGAAGGGATGGTCGTGGGTATATTTGCCTGAGACGAACTCCTCGATGATGACCTCCATCTTCTCGCCGCCGCACTTTCCCTCCAGGATTTTATGGAGGAGATTTCTCATCTGGCTCATGGCCTTCCTAGCCTCCTCGGCGTAGATGAGGGTCTTGTCATCTATCTCATCGATCTTCTTCTTGCCGACGACCGCGATGAGCGAAGTTGCCGGGTAGCTACCCTGCATGTCACCCAATTGAGGATCTACGGGGCCCAGGGCAGCATGCGGGTCCATGATTATGCTGTCGGCGGCAAAGGCGATGAGAGTTCCGCCGCTCATGGCGTAATGGGGCACAATAACCGTTTTCTTGGCTGGATGGGCTTTTAGCGCCATGGCAATTTGCGTGGCAGCCAGAGCGAGGCCACCTGGAGTATGCAGGATGATGTCAATGGGCACATCCTTTTGCGCGGCGCGAATGGCCCTCAAAACCCGCTCGCTGTCATCGATATCGATATAACGGGCCAACGGGATGCCCAGAAAGCTGATGGTCTCCTGGCGATGGATAAGCGTTATGACCTGCGTGCCTCGCGTCTTGCCCAGCTTTCCCAGGACGCTCTTTCTGGCCGTCTGCAGGTAGTACCTCTGCGCCATGGGAACCAGGAAGAGAAATATGAATAAGAGAAACCAGATGTTATTGAGCAATGCACTTGTCGTGTCTCCGCCCACCTGGGCTTGAAGTAGATCCATCGTTTAGAATTATGTGCGAATCATATATCTAGCTTTTCTTGCGCCTTTCTCAGCTTAGCATAAAAATACTGTTTCATGCGAAGCCGCGAAGTTCATATGAAATATGGAAAGCAAGCCTCCAGAAGAAGCTCGCTTTCGGCATCTATATTAACGATCGTGGCTTAATAGGGCAGGCTCAAATGAACAATATAGGAGGTTATGGCCTAGATGATTAGAAATTTCGGTTTAATGGCAATTCTTCTTTTGACTTTCTCAGCATCCTTATCCTTAGTGACTGCTCAAGGTGTCTCATCCGGCGATAATAGCAGCGCGACTCAATATGACTCATCCACGGCTTCCGCCAGCGTGCAGGGCATCTGGAAGGCCTCCTTAGGAGAAAAGGAGATTATCATAGCCCTGAGCCAATCAGCTCAGTCTTTATTCGGTCTGGCTAAATTCGAGGGCGACAATCCCTGGAATGGTGCGGTAGCTGGATCCATTTCTGCAAATGAAGTATTCCTGTCTCTGGCAGCTCTGGAGACTGAGGCGCTGGCATCCATTTACATAAGCGCTGCACTGGATGGTGAAACCATGAAGGGATTTTACATCCGGTCGGACAGCACCGGAAAAGCAAGTAAGGGAGACTTCACAGCTAATATGATCAGCCCAGATACATCCGGATACACCCCTGCCGAGGTAGCAGCCGCTTCTTCATCGACAGATGAGACTGATCAAGTGAGCATGGTGCAGAAGACTGAATCGCCAGTCAGCGAAGAGAGCGAGAAGGCCGCTTCAACGGAGAGCGAGAGCCGATTCAAGGATGTTACAAAGCTGGCCAAGGGAATCAATCCGGACATATTGCCCAGAATGGCTGCACTGTAGGTGTTCTTGTTGAAATCCAGATATCACTCACAGCCATTCTTGATTGGCCTGATATTGAGTCTGGCACTATTGCTTTCCATGCAGGTGCAAGGCTCAATGATGGACGATTTATCCGTCAATTCCGTCTCCGAGGA
>JAQTYS010000191.1 GCA_028688175.1 Methanothrix sp.
AAAACATGGTGCCTATGCAGCATGTGGCGTACTCGCCCGGCTGGCCCCCTATCTTAAATTTGCCGAAGTCGAAGACTTCCTGCTTCCTATCAAATCTAAACATTCAAATCACCGCTTTCCAATTGCCTGCGTATACGAATAGTATGTATGCTATAACCAAGATCAACCCGGCGCAAACACCATAAGCTGCGCCCAGATCTCTGCCTATGGACTTGCCGGCTCTCATGTATTTTTCAGAGGAATAAAACTCGATTTTCTCCTCGATCTTGTCCAGCTTCGCCATTACATCTCTGAGTTGATCAGGGTCGACCACGGCAACGGGTACTACCGGTTTAGTGTCTTCTGCCATAGTTTACAATCCCCCCATAAAGGCGAAAGGCCCAAGCATCATCACAACGGCGAGGACAAAGCCAATGGCAAATCCTACAGATACTGTTGCCAAAACACCCGAGCTCAGCTTTGTTTCTCTGGCTAGGAGCTGGCCCTTGTACCTGATATCCTCTACTATTGCGTCGATCAGAGGCATGTTGGGTTCGACCACGGCTGCAATTCCCTGGCCGTATGCAATTTCCTCAGCCATTTTACTTTCCTCCTGCCACTTTAAGAATTATTCCAAAGAGGACGAGGACAACGGTCATGCCGAGAGCTATGCCTTCGATCTTACCTGCATAGATGCCAGCCTGCAGTTTGTTAAGAAGACCGGTGCCGGTTACAGAAGTGTCTATGCCACGCATCCTCCCCCTTACCTCGACCATCTCTGCAGCCATAGGCCGGAGACCGCCGGTGCTCTCTTCTTCGCCGCCCTCTTTGATCTCGATGGTCATGGGATCGACATCAAGAGCGCCGGGATCCTTGGATATCAGCTCTTTGATCTTTCCGGTGATGGCACCCATATCCTCGGTGTTCATCATCATGACAGTCTGTACCTGGCCCTTAAAGCGCTCAATGGACTCGGGTGTCAGGTTCTGGATAAAGGGAATAGCTCCCGTAGCTCCAATGATCCTTCCTTCCTTGTCGATTCCGCTCTTGGCAAAAGACTCGACTGCCTGCCCGGTGATGTGCCCCTTGACCTCCATTCCCGTAACCACTACGTATCTGATGTTGGGATTGGCGATGACATTGGCCACCATTTTCTCTATACCGATGTTCTCGGTCTTGCACGGTCCAGCCAAGGCCGCGCCGGCCTTGATGAGGTCGGAGTTATGAAGATGCGAACCGCAGGTACATACTGCAACAGGGCTCTCAGGATTGCCTACCTCATACTCGCCGGTGATCGTCGGCCAGGGCTCAGATGGCTTCTTTTTAAGTACCATTTCAAGCACCTCCGCCGATTGCTTTCTTTACGATCTCAAAGGTCGCCGGGTTGGTGAACGCCATGACCAGCAACAACACGAATGAGATTACCAGTCCTATGATGAATCCCATCCATATGTTGGTGTACAGGCCTGCTATGTAAGAGGCCTTACCTCGGTTGGCATAAGATGAGAGTAGCTCGTTGTCAGGCACAAGCTGGTTGACCAAGTCGTCAGCTACCTTGTCCAGTTTATCCAATCTTTCATAAACCGGGTCGAAAGTGTACAGAACTACGTCCGCCCTCTGCTCCGAAACCACTCCTTTCATGGGGTCGAAGATCAGGCCCAGTTCTGGTGAAACTCTAACAAATCCCATATCTAGACCTCCTTACTGCACCGTTGGCGGCAATAGTCCTGTTCCGACCACTGCTGATGCATCTCTCTTGACCAGACGGTAGTACATCTTGAAGAAGTAGAACCATATGGCAAAGCCGATGACAAGCTGCAACAGTCCGGAAGATAATCCCTGTGTTGCTATGGCAGCTATTCCTGTTGTTATCATGGCCATTCCGCTTACCATGACGGAATTGACTAACGTTCTATCCTGCTTTTCATCTGGGCCGAGGTTGGCGTTGAAGGGATGCAGGATGGCGAGACCGCCGGCGATGAATATGATAGCAATATAGCCTGTCATGAGAACGTTTTTCAAGATGTCAACATATCCCAGGGAGCCAGATATAGCAAAGCTCCAGCCTAACAAGGCCAATGCACCTGCCATAGACAGATCAGCATTTCCCTCTTCCATCACAGGGATGTTGAACTTGATGACTTTGTTGGCTATGACTCCGATGATGTAACCGAAGACCCCGGCATAGATCAGGATTATGATAGGGCCGAGCAATACTGAGCCAAAGGTTTCGGCCATAGATAGTCCGAACATGACGGCAATGATACCCATACCCAGGGCCAGCATGCCGATCGAAGGAACTCCTGTGCCTATACCATAAGCACATACTCTCCGAACTGCATTCGCGCCCATGATTACGGCAAAGATCGCGGCTACAGCTCCGATAAAGGAGAACACATTGGTGTTGAGGGCGCTGTTAAGAATAGCACCCAGATATATTCCCACAATGGACCCAACCAGGCCGAATATCCTTAGCTTCTTGGGATCCATATTAGAGAAAAATGACATCTCAGGCACCTCCAGTAATCAGAACTGAAGCCAAAGCCAGAAGTACGCTTGCAATGGCGCATGCTTTGAATGCGAAGGGCCACTTTTTGAATTTTGGATCGTGGAAGCCCTCGATGGTTCCCTGAATGTTCCAGGATGCAATCACCGCATTAACCAGGAAGATACCGATGGCAAACATGGCGCTTAAAGAAGCGTTTCCGTTGATCAGATAAAGCGGATAATAGATCATGGCTCCGCCCAGACCGCCCATCATGCCGCCGATAAGGCCGCTGACGAAACAAATGGTTGGGATGCCCTGGCCAACTGTTCCCGGGGCCACATAAGGCGGCTGGGAAAATCCGGTAATAGGATCGAAGTTGACCTTGGCGGATGCAAATGGAGCACCCACGGCATAAGCGTAGATCCAGGAACCAGTGAGCATGGTGGAGCCCATCATGATTCCTGCGCCTACAGCTCCCGAGGCCAAGATGAGCCATATATTATAGTCTATGCCACCAAGTCGCATTGCTTCCATCATCAGGCCGGCGGCCAATAGACCAGTCAGGCCTGATCCGGCAGCGAGTTGCACAGTGCCCGTGCCGATGCCGGCTGCTTGAGCCATGGCTGCTGGAGCCCCGCCCACCGGTACAAAGTGAACGCCAATGCCTACCAGGAGGCCGCCCACGAGTATCTCCAGAATGTAGACAATAGTATTCGCATCAAAGTTCATGCTGCAATGTCCCCCTTGTATTCCGGATATGGTCCGTACTTTCTTCTGGCGGACTTTTCAATGTAGTAGTTATAAGATACCATCACAATGATAAAGAAAATTCCCATGGCAATGGCATAAGATGCCTGCGTTACGGGATCAAAGACCGTTGTTCTCCAGTTGTCCAGGAAAACAGTCAAGCCGAAACCCATTCCTGTAGCCGGCCCGCCAAACTTGGTGCAGAACCAAGCGTTATCAATGGAGTTTCGCAAGCCTGCCTCTGCCTTCCTCACAATCTGGCCGGAGAGCATTGTATTCAAACCGCAGCCGAACTGCCGATTCTGAAACTCACGTTCGCCGCCATAGTGAATATCGCCCACCGATGAGCCGATGGCACCAACCGCCAATCCCCAGACCAAAGCGATGATCGCCATCGGGAATGGATGGTGTATGGGTAGCATATATACCATGATATACGATACAGTAGCAACACAAAATGATGTTATCCAGGCATGTGCCATAATCGAAGGCGTGGTGTACCTGACAATGTCCAGATAGACCCATTGATTGAACCTCTTCTGGCTGGAGTTCCTGCCAAAGTAGGCGCTCATCGATAAGACTCCGTTGAACAGAGCGGCAACGGATGCGCCTGCCACCAGGGCAAGAAGCGCTGGCATCTGGTAGGCCGTAATAAGCGTATAGGCTACCATAGCTGCAGTGGCACACCACAGGGCGTTGGCCGGTGGTTCTCCCGAAATGGCCTTATTATAAATCCTGTGGGGGTTGCCGACCTGGGCGGCCAGTTGCACTTGCGAGTTGGGATTGCTCTGAGATCCTATGTCGGATTCTATATCCTCAGAAGCACCAGCAACCGTCGCAAGGGCCCCCATAGCAGCTACAAGCCCCATGCTAAATGCGTCCATTTATTCCTCCTCCTTTTCATTTCACCAATTCCATGCTATTTCACTATAAAATTGGCTATGACGCTCTCGTTATCAATTACCTAAACTTATAAACCTTTCGCGATAGCGGGAGAAATGGAAGGGGCTGAGGTCAAATGGAAAAAAAATGGGTATTAGCAATAGAGAAAGAATCTACTCTAAAATGCCATCACCATGGCTCTCTTTTTGATCCCATGTGATAGCCTATAATGTTCATGACGCGATGGAGTATTGGCGTTATTATTATCACAACTATCATGAGAGATGACGTGAAGTTTTGCCAGAACCATTCTGGCGCGAGAATCATGGTTAGAGCCCAAGACCCCACGACGAAATCCAATTGATCGATGATGAAGAGCTGAGCCCCGCGCTTCAGTCCCATCCTTCGTTTGAAGAATGCGGCCACAATATCTCCGAGCATTGCACCAAAGGAGAGCCCCACAAGAACAGGTAGTTGGCCGAATCCAAGACCAAAGCTAGGGAGACCAAGATTTGGTGCCAGGTGGTTTAGCAGCAGGCCTATGATTATGCCGCCCAATGTACCCGCCATCGTTCCTCGGAATGTCTTTCCATCACCAAGCATACGATTTCCATCATGGAAGGTCATCCCAAAGTCCAGAGCTGTCCCTCCTCCAAAGAGAACCGCACAGTTATTGGGCAGATATGCGGGCAGCATTAGCCAGAAGGCCGTTATCAGTACATCCATGCTTTGCACTCTCGCCGCCTCGCCTATATATCAAATTATCTGATGCAATATTATTGGTATAAAACCTAAAAACTTAAATACCAAAATGATTAAATAGCCTAATGGCTAAAAAGCCAATTGGCCACGCGGAGCATAAGATGTTCTGAGAATACAGCAGGATTTTGGAAAGGTGATAGAATTGACTAATGTATTTCCCTACTTTGTCGGACTTCTGGCACTGGCTTTCTTATTGCTGGTGACCAACGGTCTAACAGCGGGCACTTGATGGATTATCCATTAAGAAGGGCAATCCTTCTTAGAAAGGCAACTATTTGCAATCATTTTTTATTGGCCATGATCCTGGCCAATAACGATCCTTTTTGATTACTGCTGCATATTTCTGGTACCACCATCTATTTCTCGCGACTAATATTGTATTATCCCATGAGAGGTCTTTCAATCGAAACAGTTAAGTTCAACCTCTGCCACCTAAGGACGCGGGCGTCGATGGTCTAGTGGTTATGACTTGGGCCTTCCAGGCAGATCACAATATCTGCGAAGCAAGCCTACAACCCGG
>JAQTYS010000192.1 GCA_028688175.1 Methanothrix sp.
ATCTCTGCTTAGGAAATAAGCACTAAAGAGCGATACTACTAACCCGAAAAAGAAGTGGGGTAAACCGCCAATAGACATCAACACCTCTTGGGCAAGGTCCTGCAATTTCAGGTTCAGGTTAGATAACTGTTTCCTTAGTAATTCTGCACCTTGGTTGGGTAGTCCTTTCAAGATCCCTTCGAAATAGAGACTCCACTGATCATATTCCTCAATGAAGCCCCGGTAGTGTTCAAGACGAGCCAAAAGTCCTACTAACTCCCCGGACAAATGAGTAAGACAGCTGACTAAACCCAAAGCCAAGATAATGCCAAGGAAAGCCAGAATCATCCCCACCGCCGTACCCCGGGAGAACCCTCGCTGTTCCAGTCGTCCCACCGCTGGATCTATGACAAGAGCAAGAAGGCCCCCACATAAAAAGGGAGCCACATATGAAAAGAGCAGTTTGAGCAAGATAACCGCCGCAAAGGCAATTGCGAAAATGAGGGCAACCGCTTTCTGTGCCCGGTGCATAGGCTCATCACCCCGACAGCACCGTCAAAAGCAAGTATGCGATAGGTGCGGCAAACATCAGACTATCGAACCGATCCAAAAGCCCTCCGTGTCCGGGGAGGATGGAACCTGAGTCCTTTAGGCCCGCTCCCCTCTTCAACGCAGACTCTACCAAGTCCCCTATCTGTCCCGCTATACCAGCAGCAACGCCAAGAAGTAAACCTTTTGAGGCCATACCCCATACTAGACCAAGCAATCCCCCTACAACTACCCCACACGCCAATCCACCCAAGGCACCTTCAATGGTTTTCTTAGGGCTAATAGATGGGGCCAGGGAATGCTTTCCAAGTGCAATACCGATAAAGTACGCCCCGATATCCTGGGCCCAGATGATCAGAACCACCATAAACAAGAAGCGACGACCATTGGGCTCCATCTCGCGAAGCAACCACAGGTAGGAGTAAAGACCAACGTAGACACTGCCTAAAAGAGCCAATGCCACCCGCTCTGTGCCTAGTTTGGAGCGAGTTACCAGTTCTTTGACCGCAAAAAAGAAAAAAAGTGCCGTAACCACCGCGCCACTGACGGCATATTGGTATTTGGTACTAATATATGCGGCCAATAGTAGGCTTAGGCCTCCAATGATCAGATCGGCTCGACTAGGTGAAGAACTTAGATGGAAAAACATCCTCCACAGTTCACCTGCCGACACAATAATAAGTAAGGTTAACAGGCCAAACAAGGCCCATCCACCTGCATAGTAAACTCCTAGTAATAACGGCACACCAACGACAGCTGTTAGAGTTCGCTTCAGAAGCTGTCCCTCGCCAAGCTTACCCATCGCACAGCGTATCCCCGTAGAAAGGAGATGCGCGTTCACCTCCCCATTGAAAACTCGAGTCTAGATCTGTCCGAAGCGTCTTTTACGTCTGCTGTATGCATCTACAGCCTGGCATAGCTCCCGACGACCAAATTCAGGCCACTGGATCTTAGTAACATACAGCTCTGTATAGGCAATATGCCAGAGAAGAAAATTGCTGATTCTGTATTCCCCTCCGGTTCTAATCAGAAGATCAGGAGGGGGTTGATCTTGTAGATAAAGATGTTGGGAAAGAAGATCCTCGTCTATATCCTCAGGTGTAATCTCCCCGGCCATCACCTTTCGGACTATACTGGAAACCGCATCCACAAGCTCTGCCCGACCGCCGTAGTTAAAGGCTATGTTCAAGTATAGTCCATCATTCCGGGCGGTTTCCGTCTCAGCATTGTGAAAGGAATCAAGGATTGATTGGTCTAGTCCTTCTTTACGTCCGATAACCTTAACCCGAACATTGTTCTCGATTAACTCAGGTAGGTATTCATCCATCGCTTCCTTTAAGAGCTCCATAAGGAAATCTACTTCCTCCTGGGGGCGAGCCCAGTTCTCAGTAGAGAAGGCATACACGCTTAAGTACTTAATCCCGATCTCCCCTGCAGCCTCCACCAGTTGGCGCAGGGACTTTACCCCCATCCGATGCCCTTCGGTACGGGCAAAACCTCGGCTGATGGCCCATCTCCCGTTGCCATCCATGATTACAGCCACATGATGTGGTATGTTATCGGGTTTCTTCCATTTGACCAGATCAACCAGCTTATTCCACAATGACCTCATGCATATCCAGCCACCAAAACCCCGTCCTGTGGTGGCCCTCCACCCCCCAACAGCAAGATAACGGGCATTGTTTACCCATTGATGAAGTAGCATCGCCCCAAGGGCTTAAGAGGCTCCTTCCATCTCATTGGCGCAGACCAATACCCATTGATCGGAATCTTCTTTACGCTGGGCTACAACCCTCAGCACTCCACCATCGCTATCATGCTCACCCGGTGGCCGGGTAATACGGATAATAGCAGGATGCCGCCCTAAACAGGCGGCCATCGTTTGTACGTCATCAAGTTTCATCCCAACGACATTAAGATCCATCAGACTTCCATCAGCTCCTGTTGTTTCTTGCTGAGGAGTTCATCTACTTTCTCAATGTACTCATCGGTCAACTTCTGTACATCATCCTGCATTTTCCGGCTCTCATCTTCCGGAAGATCCCCGTCTTTTTCCGCAGCCTTGATTTGGGAATTGGCGTCTCGACGAATGTGGCGGACCGCAACCCTTTTGTCTTCAGCCTCTTTGGCCACCAGCTTAGCCAAATCCTTTCGCCGTTCCTCAGTCAAGGGTGGAATAGCTAGACGAATTACGTTCCCGTCGCTAGAAGGAACTAGGCCTAGATCCGATTTGAGAATCGCCTTCTCAATACCAGATATAGAGGTTTTGTCGTATGGTTGAACTACAAGCAACTGTGGTTCCGGTGCCGATACGTTAGCAATTTGCCGTAGCGGTGTCGGCACATCATAGTAATCAACCATCATCCTGTCAAGCAGGCTCGGGTTTGCCCGTCCCGTTCTTACTGAGGCAAACTCTCTTTTTAATGCCTCAATGACACCATCCATCTTTTCCCTTGTTTCGCTAAGTATACTATCCATTCACCTTCCCCCCCACCAGTGTACCAATCCTTTCTCCAAGAATGGCACGAATTATGTTGTCCGCAACACTAAAATTGAAAACCATAATTGGGATGTTATTATCCATACATAGGGACGTAGCCGTTGAATCCATCACTTTAAGGCCCCGTTGCAGCACATCCATATGCCTGAGTTCCGTAAGGAGAACCGCTTTGGAATTATGCCGTGGATCCGAATCATAGACCCCGTCCACACCCTTCTTGGCCATTAGAAGGATCTCTGCTTCAATCTCCGCCGCCCGCAGGGCCGCTGTAGTATCCGTTGAAAAATAGGGATTGCCAGTTCCCGATGCGAAAATGACAACTCGACCTTTTTCCAAATGACGGATTGCCCGACGGCGTATGTATGGTTCCGCTACTTCACGCATCTCAATTGCTGTTTGCACCCTAGTCTCAATACCAAGGTTCTCCAACGCATCCTGCAATGCCAATGCATTGATCACAGTACCCAACATGCCCATGTAATCGGCAGTCACTCGGTCCATCCCCCGGGCAGAAGCAGGAGCACCACGCCAGATATTCCCGCCTCCAACCACCACCGCGATCTCAACACCTAACTGCACGACCTTAACAATCTCCTTGGCAATAAACCCGACGACGTCCAGGTCCAGGCCGCTATCGGAAGCACCTGCCATCGCCTCTCCGCTGAGCTTTAGCAGGATACGATGATAGACTGGCTCTCCCATGTTTTCCACTCCCAATACTTATTTTCCTTCTATTTGTGCCTGAACTTCTGCAGCCAAATCACATTCCCGCTTTTCGAGACCTTCGCCCCGCTCCCAGCGGACGAAACGACGCACTGCAATATTCTCACCTAGTTTGGCTACCAGTGCCTTCTGCACCTGCTCCACGGAAACGTCAGGATCTTTAATGAAGGGCTGTTCCAGTAGGCAGACTTCCTTATAGTACTTCTCCACTCTACCTTCTACAATTCTTTCCACGATTTTCTCCGGTTTGCCTTCATTTAGCGCCGCATTCCTATAGATCTCCCGCTCCTTATCCAGTAGGTCCGTTGGCACTTCGTCTCTGCTAACATAAAGGGGATTAGATGCAGCAACTTGCATGGCCATGTTCTTGACGAACTCCTTGAAGTCGTCTGTCTTCGCAACAAAATCCGTCTCGCAGTTAACCTCGATCAACACGCCAATACGACCGCCCATATGAATATATGCATCCACAACACCTTCTGCTGCGATCCGCCCTGACTTCTTCGCAGCATCGGCAAGGCCCTTTTCCCTTAGAATCTGGATAGCCTTGTCCATATCACCCTCAGTTGATACCAGGGCCTTCTTGCAATCCATCATACCGGCTCCTGTTTTCTCCCGAAGTTCCTTTACCAATTGAGCTGTAACTTGCATCTTGTTGAACCTCCTCACAAAAAAAGCCCGTGACGACACCAAATCGCCCGGGCTCTTCATCGTTTTATTACTCCCCTTGGGCCGCTACATCCTTTTCCTTGAACATATCCTCGGTGACTTCCACAACCTCAACCTCCGGCTCCGGGCTGGCCTGTTCTTCTTCAAGCTGAGCATCTTGGAAGCCTTCTTTTCCTTCGAGCACTGCATCGGCCATGATGCTGGTCAATAGCCTGATGGCCCTAATCGCATCATCGTTGCCGGGAATTATATAATCCACTTCATCGGGATCACAGTTAGTATCCACAATTCCCACCACAGGAATTCCCAATTTACGCGCCTCGGCAACAGCAATCCGTTCTTTCCGCGGATCAATCACAAAAATTGCGTCTGGCAGTTCATCCATGTCTCGAATCCCTTTGAGGAACCGATGTAGCCTAGTCCGTTCCTTAACTAGCTGCAAGACTTCCTTCTTAGGCCGAACTTCAAAGGAACCGTCCTCTTCCATTCTCTCCAGCTTCTTCATATATTCAATCCGACTGCGGATCGTCTGGAAGTTGGTCAGCATACCACCTAACCATCGTTCGTTGACGTAAAACATGCCGCAACGGGCAGCTTCCTCTTCAACCGTCTGCTGAGCCTGCTTTTTCGTTCCCACAAAAAGCACAGACCCACCATCTGTTACTGTATCCTTGATGAAATTATGGGCTTCGTCAATTTTCCTTACAGTCTTCTGCAGATCAATGATGTAAATCCCATTTCGCTCAGTAAAGATATAATCCTTCATTTTGGGATTCCATCGCCTAGTTTGGTGACCGAAGTGAACGCCGGCTTCTAATAGCTGTTTCATGCCAACTATAGCCATTCGTCCACCTCCTTTCTCAAGTTGGTTTGCCTCCGCTTTGCTCTTCCTCAGTTGGCACCGAAT
>JAQTYS010000193.1 GCA_028688175.1 Methanothrix sp.
GCCATGTCCGTTGCTCCCACGCCGGTGCCAAAGGCCCCCAGGGCTCCATAGGTACAGGAATGCGAATCGGCACCCACCAACAAGAGGCCGGGCAGGGCAAAACCCTGTTCTGGAAAGACCTGATGACACACTCCACTGCCGCAGTCAAAAAAGTTGGTGATATTCTGGCTTTTTGCCCAGGCCCGCACTTCCTTTTGCAGCTCTGCTGCCGTCTCATTGTTGGCAGGAACGATATGATCGAAAGGTATTACAATCCTTTCCGGATCCCATATCTTCTCTGACCCCATCTCCTGGAATGCCTTGATGGCCAGAACACTTGTTCCATCATGAGACAACGCATAATCCACGCCAGCCTCAACAATCTCCCCCGGCTCCACCATCTTAGTGGAACCGGAGGCTCGCAAAAAAATTTTTTGGCTTATAGTTCCGCTTGCCATTACTCTCGCCCGCCTCAGGGCTCAAATGGCGATACTATCACTTAAGCTCAACGCTTGCATTTTATCTCCTCTTGGGACGGCATCATGTAAGCGATGTCGTCGGCAGGATGGCGGTATAGCCTTGAACCCAAGCGCTTTTGATCCAGGATATGCCCAATCAAACCTATGCTTCTGCCCAGGGCAAACAATCCATTAAGATAACCCAGACGCACAATTTCATCGATCTCCGCCTTGCTGAAAGCTCCGCAGGAGGTCATCAGATCCAAGAATAGAATGCCGATGCAGCCATCTACATTCAAGATCAGATTTCCCTTCTTGGCTGTGGTAAGCTCTTCTACCTGCAAGGCGTAATCGAGCAGCTGCGTGCTCGGGAAGTTCGCTTTAGCGTAGCTTATGAGCAACTGAACGCGCTTGTCCGGATTTTTGACGCTCTTGATCTTGTGGCCGATGCCAGGGATATTGATGCCCTTTCTCTTCATTTCTTTCACAAACTGCTCGGGCGTCAGATCCGTCTCTTTGGCATGCTTGAACTCGCGAGCGGCATCATCGATAGCTCCTCCAAAGCGCGGGCCGATGGTCAAGAGGCCGCTGCATAGTGACGAGATGAGGTCTTTTCCGGCACATGAAGCCACAATGGCGTTGTGGGCCCCGGATACGGCCGGCCCATGGTCAGCCACGATCTGCAAGACCAGTTCAATGAAACCTGCGGCATAGTCCGGCAGCTCTTTCTTAAACCAGAGCAGACCGATGACACCACCTATACCCCTCTTCTCTTCCAGGACAGAGGAGAGTCTTTTACCGGCATAGAGAACCTCTTCTCCGCTGTCGTCGGATATTGTGCAGATGAATGTGGTCGGCTTTCTGATATCTCCGGATGCCATTGCTTTGCTATAGTCCGCCGGGATCTTAGGAACTTCCGGCTCAATGAGCGGTGCTACTTTGCCCTGGGAGAGCAGCATCTCGTAAACCAGTCGAATTGTGTCGCCGTAGCCGTCAAATGATGTGGGAACATAGGCACCCGCCGCTCTAAATGCATCATTCTTGGCCTGAGCCGTTTCCTTGTGAGAATCCGCCTTGGCTCCCGCATGGCCGAATTGAACGCTGGCGGGAAGTACCGGAGAGCAGGTTCCTGTCACCCAAGCTGCCAGCGGCTTCTTGATCCTGCCATCTTTTAGTGCGGAAATGATCTTGTACTCATCCTCACCGCCTAGTTCTCCCAGGCAAGCAATCATCTTGATGGCCGGATTTTCCTCGTAGCGCAGGATATGATCGAGCATGGTTGAGCCGGGATAGCGATCTCCTCCAATGGCCACGCCCTCGTAAATGCCGTCTGAGTTTCTGGAGATAATGTTGAAGGCCTCGTTGAGCATGCCTCCTGATTTGGAGACAAAGCCCACGCATCCCGGTCGGTAGAGCTTGGAGGCGATGATGTTCTCAATAGTTCCGGCGGTATTGCCTATGCGAAAAGCTCCGGCCGCCATGCCTCCTACTGTGGCAGGACCGATGACCATCTTGCCCTGCTTTTTGGCTGTGAGGCTCATGACCCGCGACTGCCTCTCAGGCACACCTTCGGCAATGACCGCCACAACACGAATGCTCTCTTCAGAGAGTGCTTCCATGGTGGTATCAAAAGCAGAACGGTGCGAAGCAAAGTTGACCATCACGTCCGCCTCAGGATAGGCTTTGGCAGCCAGAGGAATGCTCTTGTACATGGGCAAAAGGATCTCTTTGGTTCCCCAAAAGGCCTTGTGAATACCGGCTCGACTGGGATTGATGATGGCAGATATGCTGGGGCAGGGGCGATTGCAGATATAATCGAAGTCCAGCATGCGCTGGATGGCATTGGTCTGATAGCCGTAGACAAAGGCTTTCGTGTTCCTATCAAATAAAACGTAACTCTTTCTCGATGTTTGGCTCATGCCGATGCACCACCCAGGGCCAGGGGAACAATTCTGGTCATATGCGTCTCAGGTCCATAAACTTCAATGGGCACGCCCAGCCTCTTTCCTAAACTGCGCATAAGCTTCAGGCCCTGCTCGTAATTGGGGCCGCCTCTTCTAACATAGATCTTGACGCCCGCATCCTGCAATTTCTGCTGGTACTCTTCCAAAGCCATGACCACTCCCTTGAAGGTCTTGGCCACATCGGTAAAGTTGGCAATAGCGCCACCAATAAGCAGCATCTTTCCGCGAGAGTCAGCGCGACGTGTCATCAGGTCCAAAATGGTCCTGGTGTAATAGTAAGTCTCCTCTGTATTGGGATCGCCGCTGTATTCGCCATAATTGGCCATCTCCTTGGCATGGCCCAGATCACAGATGGTATCGGCATAGATCACACTAGCTCCGCCTCCTGCCACCATTGTCCAGACCCTTCCATCCGGATTTAGGATAGTCAGCTTCAAAGAGGCACCTGTCTTGGAATCAAGCTCCTTGATGAACAGCTCTTCCTTGGACAGGCTTCTGCCGAACGGCTCTGGGAATGCAAGACCCGACCATCTCTTCCTCTGCCAGTACTCCTCGGCATCATCGAGCTTGGCCACCATATCCAAAGGCACAATGGTGGCGTCCTGGAAGGTAAAGGGATTAATCTCCAGGTAGGAAAAGCCCGTTTCTGCATAAAAGCGCCACAATGCCTTGATGAAATTCTCAATGGCGGCCTTCTTTTCCCCAAGTCCTTCCGGCAACCTGGACTTTATATCAAGGCCCTCGATTCCGTCCAGCAGATCTACATGAAAGCGAATTACTTTGTCCCAGTTCTCTTCCACAAAGACGCCGCCTTGCGTGGAGAAGAAGATGTTGTCGCCATCGCCATCCGAGCTGATGGCCACATAAAGCTCTTCATCATGCGGTATAAAGGGTTCAATTAAGAAATGAGATAGCCTTCCGGTTATACCGCCTACCGCGACCGATGCACCCATGTTCTCCTGAAGGTATTTCTTCGCCTTATCCCAATCTGCATCCAGAAGAACCAGCCCGTGCTTGCCCCTCTTTCCAAAGAGCTGATCGGGCTTTACGACTAGCTTAGTCGTTTTCAGCCAGGGATGAGTTGACGCCAGCTCCTCCAGATCTGTCTCTGGTCCCACAAGGGCGAGATCGCCTTTATAGGAGAATTCGCTGAGGTACTGGGGAAGGAATCCGGCTAGCAAACGCTTTGCATCGTATTCCCTAATGCCTCTCTGTGCCATGTCCAAAACCACCTTCGCCGCCTTAATGAGTTTCTTATTTACAAACCTTTCTAAAGGAAAAAGCCAGAATGTTTCACGAATGGCGAAATACTCCTGGAAGAAGGGCATACTATGAAGTGTCCTGTTTGCGGAAAAGGCTGTATTCGGCCTGCAAGTGAGGTTTTAGCGGAGATTGAGCAGAGGTATCCCGCCTGCCCTGCTTGCGCGCCGGAGACTAATTTGGACAAGACTAAAGGGGCAAAGCACCTTCCGGAAAGGGTATTGCGATGCTCCTCCTGTGGCAAAGCGACGCTTGACGGCGTAATGCTCGATGCCCTGCGCCTGTTGCAGGAATTTGGCCTGCGCGACAAAGATGATACATTGCGCTCCGTCGGCTCGCCGCTCATCGAGGTGGGCTATCCTCTGGCGTACTCGCCCCGGCTAGGGCCCAAGAGTCTGATAATTTTCGGCACCAGGTATAGCAAAGAGGCAGCAGAGGCGATGATAGAGCAAATACCGGAGATCAAGGGAGTGATTCTGAGCCGAGGTGTTGCCGGTATAGAAGACTATGAAACAGCTGCGCGAGAGAACGTGCTGTTGGCGGGCTGCGACATGCGCGCCGACATTTCCCAGAGCTTATTTGGGGAAGCCGTGATCTACAAGAGTCAGTCGCGAATTCATATTGAATTTTCCCGGCAAAGCGCCCCTAAGATGAGAATTCTAGAGCAGCTATATTTGCAGGGAAAGCTTCGCGATGTGGTGGATGGGCTTTGTGGTCCGGGAACTCTGGGGTTGATGTGCGCGCTGGCCGGAGCCAAACGGGTGGTCTTCAATGATGCCTGGCTTGCCGGCGTGCAAAATGTGCTGCTCAACCTGGAAGCTAATAGAAGCTTGCTTGGAATCGATGAGATCGAGTACCTCGAAGTCCCTAAAAACCCGGTAGGAAAGGAGCCGGTGCTCGTCGGTCGCGCCCACGGATCGTGCGAGATCGAGGTCTATCACGGCGATCTGCGGCGGCTCTTTTCCAGAGCGAAGCCCGCCGACATTTGCCTGATCGATCACTTTCCAGGTGCGAAAACCGGGGAGATGGAGAAGGCCTGCCGCTGCTGTAATGAGATTATAATTGTGTAAATAATGATTGGTGGGACAGCGCGGATTCGAACCGCGGTCCAAGAGTCCCAAACCCTCGAGGATAGACCAGGCTACCCCACTGTCCCAAAATGAAGTAGGCCCTACTGGTCTGTAGTCTTTAAAAGGCTTTTGCTTAGCGACTAGCCTGCTACAACCAGCAAAGCATTGCGATTCGCGAAAACCCTAATCACAACCTTTTTAAATCCTGCTTTGATAGGGTCATCTCATGGGAAAGACAGGAAGCATAGTTTGGGTCAAGGTTAAGGGCAGAAAGGGTCAGGTTCGGCAGGTCACCAAAGCTGAGGTCACTCACAAGAAGCCCGGTCCAATGCAGAGATACACCGCAGCAGGTTCAAGAGTCAAGAAGATAAAGAGATCTTTGAAGGCTACTCAAATCAGAACATGATCCTCCAGGACGTAGTGTTGGTTCGCTACGGGGAGATCACACTAAAAGATAGCTGGACCAGGCAGAACTGGGAACGCATTTTAGCAGGCAATATAGCTTTTTCCTTGCATAGAGCCGGGGTAGAGCATAAGAT
>JAQTYS010000012.1 GCA_028688175.1 Methanothrix sp.
TGATAGAGTCCCTGGATTCCGAGATGCTCTCGGTAACCGATCTTGGCGACTTCAAGACGGTGATGAATGGGGGTCTTCGTATCGGCACTATTGGATTCTACCAAGCCGATAACAAGAATCAGTCCATTCGAGACGCCATTGAGAACAGCCTCAAGCCGGCAAATTTGCTTTTTCCTGCCAATGTTGGAGACGACGCCGCCAGAGCCATGATCATCATTCAGGGATCTCGAGAGCATCTGGACGTAGATGAGATCACCAAAGAGGTAGAGAGGCTCACCGCCAGCGCAGGTCACGTATTTAAAGGAATTGTGGTGAAGAAGGGAAACCCCAAGGTGCTCTCTGTCTTCACACTAGCCAGTGCCCCAGAACTGGAATCAATCTATGCCCAGGCGGCTCGAGGCATGCAGGATGAGAAGGAGAAGAGATGCCGAGCCCGAAAACAGCTCGACGATGCCTTCGCCCATATTGAAGATTTGGAAGAAATCTACTAAAAGAAAAATGTTCAAGCGATATAATCCGCCTGTAGACCTTAATAACTTTCAGGGATATCACGTGCTTATTTGGTCTGCGCCAAATCCCTTTTTCACTAAGATCTCCTTAATCCTTTGAATATGGTTTCCCTGAAGCTCGATCAGGCTTTCTTTCACAGTGCCGCCGCAGGCCAACTTGGACTTGAGATGGGTGCAAAGCTCTTGAAGATCGATCTCATGAGGATCAATGCCTTGGATTACCGTCACCTCTTTTCCATACCTGCGCTTCTGTACTTTCACAGCTATCCTCTGCTGCTCCTTGGCAACCTCCTCGCAGATACATAGCTCCGTGGGAAGGCCACAGACGGTACACATTTGAGAACTCATTTGGTGGCAGTTACCTCCGCAATATATCAACGTTAAAGCTGATTATGCTATTAAAATCTGATGGTGTGCTTCAGGCACGAATTCGTCCTCTCCTGCGAACTTCATCTCTTTTTCGATATATTATTTCCGTCAGGAATATTAGCAGAGCAAAGAGCAGTAGAATATCCCTTCGAGAGATCCGCTCCTGCACCGTTCTCCGGCTGACACGACCGGCTTCGACCACAAGGCTCTGTCTGGCCTCAGTTTCGCTGAAGACCTTTCCGCCACTGGCCATGATCATTCGGGAAAAATCCGGATTAAAGCCAATATCTCGATACTCCAGTGGGTAGTTAACTGCCAGGCCATAATTGCCGATGTAATAGATGCCGGTGCTATTGGGCATAAATGTAGCTACATATCGATTGTCCCCCACCTTTTCCACATCTGCCTGCAAAAGACTGGGGCGCGCATTGCTGCTTATTGTGACGGATAAGGGTGTACCCTGCCATCCGTCATCTGCTTCGACGCGATCATCCTGGGGCCGCGGATCGCCCACTGCCCAATTGACAGTGGAGGATATCAACTGCGAACTTGGACTGGTATACAGCTCGCCCGCCCAGACACTGCCATCGTCGACCGTTAGCGATGCCACCCTGCCCAAACCGTAGCGCCATACCGTCAGGACCGGCTTCCCATCTGGCAGAGCCACCAGACGCTGGGCGCCGGGACGGGGTGTGACATCATTAAAGCCGGTGATTGTCGCATTTAAGTTCAGATCGGCGGTGATATAGTGATTCTTATTGACCACATTTACCGCATATCCAGAGAGGCTACTTTCCTCGGGTGCTGCCTTCGCGGGAGGCTCTTGCATAGTAGTAGTCAGCGAATCGGGATAGACGAAAGCAGAGTAGTCTGATCCCGTCTGGGCTGCCAGATAATCGAATCTGCCCGTTGCACCGGAGAAGGCTTGCACCTGCACAAGGCGAGCTGTGAGATTCATCTGGCGTAGCAGGTCAATGGAGCGTGCCACCACCTCCGGATAGTTATAGAGGTTTCCGTCCGATAGGATTACCAGTTCACCCTGACCGCCGCTGACATTGAGCATGTCCCAGGCCAGTTGCAGACCGCTATCCAGATAGCTGTTCTCTGTGCCGGTGGGTGCGAGGCTCATTATCCGTTCTCGAAGAACGCTCTCTGCTCGAGAGAGGGGGACGGGGTCCTGCACATCGTAGGCTTTGCTGCCAAAGACTACCAAACCCACTTTATAATCTCGGAAATGAGGCGATTTGAGGAGTTCCACAGCCAGAGCCTTCTCATAGTCGAGCAGAGGCGTGCCGTCCGCCGTGCGCGTGGTGAGCAGGGAGAAGGAGATGTCCATCACGAAGATAAGAGTCTTGCCGCCCTCGAAGATGCTGGGCACGGAGCGCACAGGCAAGATCTCTTCCAGGCTGGAGTTGCGGTAATTCCCATGGTCATAGGCATCTTCGCCTCCTACTACTACCAGCCCTCCGCCTTCGCGCACATAACTTTGCAGTGGAGAGAGAAGGGAATTATATCTGATATCATCGAGCACTACTGCCTTGTAGCCCTCCAGCTGGTCGGGAAGCTCGGAGACGAGTGTCAATTTGTATAGATCATCTAAATCGGTGGCCAGGGGCGAGTTGGCGCTGGAGATGAGCAAAACCTGTGGCTTGGGGACAACATATACTGCTTTTTGGTAGTTGTCGTTTAGAGGCTGCCCGTCCGGGGCAATAGTCGCCCGCAGAATATGATTTCCCGTCTCCAAGAAGGAATGGGAGATTTTGATGGACGCACTGTTATTGGCAACTATCGTGTCGCTGTAGATCATTTTATCGTCGGCAAAGACGGAAATAGGTCCCTGGTAGCCTCGAGATGATCGCACCAACACCTTGAAGGGATAGTCTCCGGCAAGAACAGCTGTGTTCGTCCCGGATATTTCCACGCCAGCGTCATCCCTTTGGGGGGCAAGCGATAGGGCAAAGGTGGTGGTATTGGAGGCGCGCGCCAGTGCCAGGGCGTCTTCCAGGGCGCGACCACTATTGCTGTAGCCGTCCGAGACCAGGAGGAGTGTGCTGCCCGGCAGAGCGTATTGCACGATTTTATCTCCCAGTGGTGTGGTATCCCCTGAGAAGGTGCGCAGGGGCGCGTCAACATAGCTTTCTACCCTTGTCGCGACGTCGGGATCAAAGATGCCCATGGATCCTGTCCGGTCGTCTAGCATGGTTATGCTGGGCTTTTGCGAGGAGACGGTATGCACCTCGACAAAGTAAGGATTGGCGGCAGCAGCTATGATCAGACAAAAGACAAGAAGCCTTGAAGCGGCAAATAGCCTGGCTTTAGCTCTGCGCCGAATCAGGACAACTCCCAAGAGCAAAACCAATGGAATGGCCCAGAGCAACTGGGGCGTCGCAAAATAGAGGTCCAGGATCATATCTCTCTCCTCCTCTTCATAATCGCCAGCTCTAGAAGGATGACGAGGGCAGCAAGTGCAATGATCCAGTCGGAGAGGTCCTCTTCCACTATAGTTTCCCGGTTGGCTGATACAAAGGCTCCTGCATCAAAGCCGTTCTTTCTTTGCAGAGAGGATTCTTTGGGATCATACATATTGGCAGCTACAGCCTTTCCCTGGTAGCGGTAGATTCCCACCTCATCAAGCAGCAGAGTGCTCGCCGCAAGGCTTGTAGAAGGCGTCTCTATCTGGGCGGTTTCACCCAGATGAATTATCTCGCCGG
Source organism: Methanothrix sp. (assembly GCA_028688175.1). Lineage (GTDB taxonomy): Archaea > Halobacteriota > Methanosarcinia > Methanotrichales > Methanotrichaceae > Methanothrix. The sequence goes on from JAQTYS010000012.1 coordinate 3,590, forward strand.
TCTTTCGATTGGCCTGTGTTATGTCCGGTATACCTGTGATCCAGCTTATCATCTGATACCAGAATATGGGATATTCCGGACGCAGGTAAAAATCGGAATCCATCTCCAGACCATTATAAATCACCATTCCCTTTCCCAAACGCCAATAGGAGAGGACGGGTTGGCCATTGGCCTCGACCATAGTGGTGGAGCCCTTTCGTGACACTGCCTCAGGAAAACGGAAGATGCCGATCTCATCAAAGTGCACTCCTTTGGCAAAACCCTCGCTTCTAACCCAGAGGCTGGCAGGACCGGGCAGCTCGCCCGTGACCCGCACCGGCAGGTACTCGGGGCTTTCCTGATCCGAAGCGATGAATATCACCTTTCCGCCGTCGATGTAGCGATTGAGCTTGCCGTTTTGGGAGGCATTTCTGGCCAACACGATCAGGTCGAAGCCATCCGGTTCGCCGGCGGTCTGCACCTTAACATTAGGCAGGGAGCGAAGAGCTGCCAGAGCCGGTCCCTCTTCACCCTGGTAAAGAACCCTCTTTTGGGCTAGATCGGGAACATAAATGTAGGCATGATTGTCCCAGTAGATTGCATCCTCCAGGTCTAAGGAGATTTCATTGACTCCCGGGTAAGCCGTAAAAGAGAGATAGCTATCTCCTCCGGAGAGCATTTGCAGCGTGCGGCCGGAGGTGGCACCACTCGGGCTTCTGATGGTGACCGGGACCACTCTTGCCGGGCCATAGTTGTGCACCAGAGCAGTGTGGTTGACATATCCCGGTCCGGGCACATCCCAGGCCTCAACCAGGGCCACATTGTCGCCTCCCTGGTAGCAGTCGGCAAAGATAATGCTTACCCTTCCGTCCGCCTGCAAAATCTTGCGGGTAGCATCGGGATCGTCGCCGATCCAGCTTATGAAATCCGAGACCACCAGCATATTTCCGCCATCATTTGCCAGCAGGCTGCCAGCCAGAGTCATAGCGCTGGAGAGGTCTGCACTGACGGCTTTGGGCGACTGCCGTTGCAGAGCGTCCCTGGCCTCGGCAGGGCTGCCCTCGGAAAGAGTGGTCTGGGGCATGCTTTCCGCCAGCACGATGCTGATTTTCTGGTATTTGTCCAGATAAGGATCGATCAGCTGCAACGCGCGAGAGCCGGCTTGCATGCTGGCCGAGCCATCCAGGACCACCACCAGATGACTGCTGGCAGGACCGGTTTGTGTAGTGTAAGGTCCGGCAGCGGCAAGGGAGAGCGAGAGAAGCACTAGAAGCTGAATCCAGAAGAGGGGATCGTTGATCAGGCGGCTGAGCACTGCGGAGCGCTCCGCTTCGCCCTCTCGCAGGAACTGGGTGGACGAGAAACGAATCTCCTTAGGCTGGGGGCGGATAAGATATATTATTATCAGGGGAATTATGGAGAGGAGCCCAAGAAGGGCCATTGGATTCCTGAAAGGCATCAAGAAAGCCAATTGGTTCAAGAACTATGAAAAGGTTTGCGCAGACCATAAATATAATTGATGCCACAAAGCTTCTATCATATCTTTCCCAAATTGAGGTTCCGGTTATGGTCAGCGCCATGGAGATCTATATGCTTTTGCCCAAGACCAACTGCAAGAAGTGCGGGCTTCCCACCTGCATGGCCTTTGCGGTGGGCCTCTTGGGCCGGGAGAAGAAGGTCGATGAATGCCCTCCCCTAATTGAGGAGAAGAAGTATGAGGCCAAGCTGAAAAAGCTGCGTGAGGTGATGGCGCCCATTGAGAAAGCCTCAGAGACCGGCCTGATCATACATCCTGAGAAGTGTTTTGGCTGTGGCAACTGCGTTGTCGCTTGTCCCGTCAATGTGGCTGCGGAGCCCACGCGAACCGCAGTGGGCCTGGGGCCGGAGGGCGAAAAGGTCATCTTGAGAGTGGAAGACGGGGTAGTAGTGGTCAACAACCTAAAGGAATGCAAACGCTTCGGGCCGAACAAGACCCTCTGCAATGCCTGCACTGCGACCTGTCCGAGCAAGGCCATCGAGTTCGTTTAATTGAAATCAGGAAGGTGAAAAGCAAATGGCAATATGCACGGGATGCTCGCTTCTCTGCGAGGATATTGTGGCGACCTTCGAGAATGGTGCACTCCTACATGAGAAGAACCTCTGCCGCAAAGGGCACGGCCACTTCCGGGCGGCCTTTACAGAGAGGACGCGGCCCATGATCGATGGAGAGCAGGTGACAATCGATCAGGCGATCGAGAAGGCGGCGGAGATTTTAAAGAGCGCCAAAAGTCCACTCTTATACGGCTGGTCCAATTCCACGTTGGAGGCCCAGGCAGCAGGCATAAAGCTGGCGGAAAGACTGGGCGCGACCATTGATGATACCTCCTCATTCTGCCAGGGAATTTTGATGGAGCGCATCTTGTCCGGCAAGATTCCTTCTTGCACTTTAGATGATGTTCGAAACTATGCGGATACCGCTATCTTCTGGGGATCGGACCCCTCCAGCAGCCATCCCCGCCATCTCTCGCGTTTCTCCTACTATCCACGGGGAGAGAAGAGGCAGAGAAGCTACGAGGAGGAGAGGACCTGCATTGTTGTCGACGTGCGAAAGTCAGCTACGGCGCGGCTATGCAGCAACTACTACTTCCGGGTGGCACCAGGAGGCGACGCGCAGTTTATGGAGGCTATCCTGGCAGTTCTGGACGGCAAGATTCCCAAGGTGGCTGACAAGAAGAAGATGATTGAGCTCTCAAGCGTCCTCAAGAAGACGCAGTGGGGAGCGATCTTTCCGGGTCTAGGCATGATCTATTCCCTACAGGATAAGATGGATCTCTTCGAACAGTTGCTTTCCAGGCTCAATGAGGTCACCACCTTCAAGGTTATCCCCATGGTCGGTCACTGCAACACGCGCGGCTTTAATGAGTTGATGTTCGAGAAGACCGGACATACCAACAGCGTCTCCTTCCAGGGCGGATCGGCTGAGCACGGTCCAAAGTACAGCGTGATCACTGCTGCCAAGAGCAGCGACGCGGCGCTGGCCATAGGATCCGATCCACTTTCGGCGCTGCCCTTTGGCACGGCCCGCGCTCTGGCCCGGCAGCCGCTCATAGCCATCGATCCCAGACGATCCTTAACCACCGATGCTGCCAAGGTCGTCATTCCTTCGGCTCTATCCGGCATGGAGGCAGGAGGCACAGCGGTACGCATGGATGGGGTGAAGATTAAATTCGAGCCCATTATGAAGTCCGATCTACTCACGGATGAGCAGATTTTAACCCGCATTATGGAGGCGATTTAAAATGGCGGAGGTTGATGTCACCGTAGTTACCGTGCGCGACATATTCCAGGATGAAGCGGGAAGGAAGAGCCGGTTTTCCGAGGAGTACAAAAACCTGAGTGCGTTGATAATTCTGGACAAGCAGGACATGATCCGTCTGGGTGTTAAAGACGGGCAGAAGCTGCTTGTCCAGAATGATGTGGGCATGGTAATCGTTGCCGCCAAGACCTCAGAGGACGAGCCTCATCCCGGTCTGGCCTTTATGTACAACAGCCCCTGGTCCAATCAGCTTGTCTCCGATGACGTGGGCGAGGGCAGCATTCCCGGCAACAAGCGCATCAAGGCCACCCTCTCCATAGCCGAAGGAAACACAACCCCTATATCTGAGCTTCAGGCAAGGATGCAAAGCTGAGGATTCGAAAATGAAAAAGGATCTCATCTCTATCTCCGATCTCTCCAAAGAGGATATAATGCGATTGCTGGAGAGCGCCGAGGCCTTTTTGGCCAGGCGGGGCCGACATGGCCAGCCATTGCAGGGCAAGAGCCTGGCTATGATCTTTGAGAAGCCGTCCACGCGCACGCGCGTCTCCCTGGAGGTGGCGGCGGCAGAGCTAGGCGCCCATCCGCTTTATCTCTCGGCAAACGAATTGCAGTTAGGAAGGGGTGAGACTATTGCCGACACGGCGCGGGTGCTCTCCCGCTACGTGCATGGCATCACGGCGCGCGTCTACTCTCACCACACCGTTCTCCAGCTAGCCCAGCATGCCAGCGTGCCGGTGATCAATGCCCTCTCAGATTGGGAGCATCCCTTGCAGATTCTGGCCGATTTGCAGACCATGCGCCAGCGCTTCGCAAAGCTGGAAGGGCTGCGCCTCGCCTGGGTGGGCGACGGAAACAATGTCTGCAACTCCCTCATTCTGGCTTCGGCCATTTTGGGAATGGAGATCACAGTGGCCTCGCCTGCAGGCTATCAGCCAAAGGCCCGCATTCTGGAGCAGGCCAAGAGTTTGGGCGGATGGCCAAAAGTGGTAGCTGAGCCGGATGATGCCGCCCGTGGGGCAGACGTGCTGATAACCGATACCTGGGTCTCCATGGGAGATGAGGGAGAAGAGGCTGAGCGCCTGCGGGTCTTCGGAAAGTATCAGTTGAATTCAGAGATCATGGGTCTGGCGGCTGAGGATGCCATCGCTTTGCACTGTCTGCCTGCCCACCGGGGACAGGAGATCACCGACGAGGTGATGGACGGGCCGCAGAGTGCGGTCTTTGATGAAGCTGAGAACCGGATGCACACCAGCAAGGCGGTCATGGCCTGGCTGATGGGAGAGAGATCTCAGAGTTGAGATCCTGCGAGGATGCAGATGAAGCCGGAGAGGGTGGGAAGATATCGGGATAAACTGGACCTGATCATTCTCAGAGCCGGGCAGGCGCAGACCTGGCTGGATGAGCAAGGCTCAGAGGATTTCCTGGCGGACGATAAGACGAAGCTGGCAACTTACAAGGCCTTCCAGGAGGCAGTAGAGGCCAGCATGGATTTAGTGGCCATGATGTGCAAGGACCTGGGGAGCACCCCCCAGGATGATTATGGCAACCTGGATCGGCTTAAGGTGCTCAAAGAGTCCTCAAGAGAGGTCCTGAAAGAGGCTAATGGCCTGCGAAATCATCTAATTCACCGGTACAACAAGAGAGACGATCAGCTTGCCTGGCAGAGCATGGCGGATCTTATCCCCGGAATATTTGCCTTTACAAAAGAGGTGGCTGCATGGCTGGAAAGGATATTGTCGCAAAAGTGAAGGAGGACCTCTCGTTTCTGCAGGATTCCGTCTGGAGGGAGCAGATTTTAGGTGTGCTCCTCTACGGCTCTCAGGCCACCGGAGAGTCCGGGCCGAGAAGCGACATCGATCTGTGCATTGTGGCCCCCTGCGCAGCCGACCGCTCTTCGCTCTGGAGGAGGTTCGTCTCTCACCTCAAAGACAGCCGCTACGATGTGCGCATCTTTGAGCTTCTGCCCCTCTTTCTCAAGGCGGCGGTGATCGAGCAGGGGATTGTGGTCTACTGCGAGGATGAGCCGGAGCTTTATGAGTACTTCTATCCCTTCCGGCGCGACTGGCAGGACCAGAAGCACCGGCAGGAGATGACGCCGGAAGAGGCAAGAGAGCTGTTCCGGGCGACGAGGCGGAGAGTATCGCAAAGTTCTAGTAGAGCATAGCACTTTTATCTGGCCAGGTCCCATTGGCAGGGGCTAAAGTGCGCGGGGGTTGCCAAGTGGTTAAAGGCGCAGGGCTTAGGACCCTGTCACGAAGGTGTTCGCGGGTTCGACTCCCGTCCCCCGCATTTCATAATAGTATTTGTCAATACATATCTTGCGTATTTCTTACGGTTATATGACTTCCTCTTATAAAAGCAAAACATATCCAACTATATCTCTTTTCACATTTTTCTCTGTGGAAATAGACTTACTTAGACCGATTTATAATGGGTGGCTAAAATCCATCTTTTTCTTGGTTTGTAACTCCCTCTTGGGTTTTCTTCTCGTAATGTCCAATGCAGATCAGCATACAATTGCATTACATTTCTGCCGGATATATCTTGAGGCCAGAATAGTTAAATTCCGACAACAATAGAATAACTTTAATATAGAAAAAGTCTCTTAGGAGAAATAAGGATGATCGAAAGGCGCTATGCAGTCCTGATTGCAAGCAGTCAATTTGAAGATCCGAATCTTCAGAAACTGCAATGTCCCGAGAATGATGTTGATGGACTTAACAAGATACTTATGTCTGAAGAATATGGCAAGTTTACGAATACATTTCCCTTAAAGAACACACCCAATCATAAGGTACAGGAAGAGATTGAACAGGTCATCCAAACTGCAGACAAAGATGATTTGATTTTCATTTACTATTCGGGCCACGGTAAGCTAGATCGAGCTGGAAAGTTATACCTTGCAACAACAAATACCAATGCAAATGTATTGAAATCGACATCTATTTCCATAAATTTTATAAAAGAGCTTCTGGATGGTTCAAGGACCAATAAAATTATCCTTATTCTGGACTGTTGTTATAGCGGCTTAGCAGGTGAAGCTTTTGCGCGAGGTGGAATAGACGAAGAACTTCAATCACTATCAGAAGTAACTGGCACGTATATCATTACAGCTTCAGGCAGAACTCAAGCAGCTTTTGAGAAGCCGGAGGATGGTTATGGAGTGTTCACTAAGCATGCAATCGAAGGTATAACTAGCTGGAAGGCAGCCGACGACGAAGGCAACGTCACTATGGAGAGCCTCTATTCATATATCTACAAAGAAATGCGAGATGAACGCGCTCAAACGCCTATGAAGTGGGCTTTGAACGTAAAGGGCGAACTAATTATTGCAAGCAAGAACAAATCAAAATCTGCCATACAAAACAAAAAAACCACAGAATTGGATCTTTTAGAAAAATACCTCGCGAATAATGATTTAGAAATCAGAAAACTGGCCGTGCATGTTAGCAGAAAGATTGGGCTACCTGCGATAAAATCCTTGATCCAAGCTCTCAAGGATGATGATGCGAATATTCGAATGGAAACTGCTAAAGCACTTGGATTTATTGGAGACATCAAAGCAATAGAGCCTCTGATCCAGACTCTTACAGATGATGATAATAACGTTCGAGAAGAATCTATAGAGGCTTTAAGAAAGATAGGAGTTCCATCAATAGAAGCTTTGGCTAAAGTTCTCAAAGATAGAGATAATAAAGTCAAAAAGCATGCCGTGCAAGCTCTTGGAGAAATTAGGGATGCAAAAGCCGTTGAATCCCTGATCCAAGTTCTCAACGAGACAGATAGTGATGTCCTCGGAGAAGCGGTATCGGCGCTTGAAAAGATAGGAATGCCTTCTGTTAAACCCCTGATACAGGCCCTTAAAGATAGAGATGGTCAAGTAAGAAAGCTGGCCACGGTGGCTCTAGGAGAAATCAGAGATGTCAGGGCGGTAGAACCTCTGATCCAAGTTCTCGGCGATAATGACAGCAATGTTCGAGGTGGAGCAGCAGATGCCCTGAGCAAAATCAGAGATATCCGGGCAGTTGAACCCTTAATCCAGTATCTCAAAGACAATGACAGTGATGTACGATGTAAGACCGCATTGGCCCTCGGAAGAATTGGAGACGCAGAGGCAAGCAAACCTTTGATTCATGCTCTTTTGTATGATACAGATAGCAAAGTCAGAAAAAGCGCTGCAATGGCACTCGGAGAAATTAGAGATCCAATAACTTCAGGACCTTTGATCCAGGCATTTATAGATACTGATTATCAAGTACGACTAAATGCTGCAATTGCTCTTGAAGGTATCAACGTTGAAGAGATCAGTAATCGTGAGGCATTGGAAATCCTAGTACTGGCTCTCAAAGATAGTGATCGCCAAATCCAAGGTTCCGCTGTAAGAGCCCTAACGAATACTTGGGCAATAGAATCCTTGATCAATAATCTGAAAAATGAGGATGAAATCATCCGACAAATGTCGGTTAGGATTCTTGGGAAGATCAGAGCTGTCGAGGCAGTAGAATCTCTAATTCAAATGCTTAGGAATGACTGTAGCCCAGCCGTACGGGAAGAGGTCGCAATCGCCTTGGGAGATATTAAAGATCAGAGAGCTGAAGGACCTCTTGTTCGAGCTATTAAGATGGACGATTACGAACAAGTAAGAGATGCGGCGGTAGTGGCGATCGGAAGAATCATATAATGTATATATTAAAAAATATTATTAATAATCTGACTTGGATGGACAAAAGGCTAACCGATATTATGAGGAAGGCAGCGAAGAGAGTGAAGCATCTTTGAAATTCGATTAATCTTCAATAACAATAAGCTAAATCAATGAAACTGTGGCTTTTGTTGTGGATTATATCACACATCAGGGACTAGAAAAGTTGATAAACCTTTGACGATCGATACAATCAAAAAATGGTGGTTATCATAACATTAACTCTTTCGATCTCATCCCCAGGACTTAGCAGCGAACGCTTACAGGCACTAACTGGGAATTTATGCAGGAATATAACCAAAGAAACGGATATTGAAGCGAAAATGGTCGCCGCGGTAGCTCAAAGAGGATCGAAAGGCGAGGCAATTACTTTAGGACTAATTGCTTTGACTTTCCTAAGCGGAGGATCAGCCGTTGCCTTGCTTGATGTATTAAAGTCCTATTTGGCGAGAGATTCCACATTAGAAATGACACTTGAACGAAATGATGGGGCAAAATTGATCATAAATGCAAAGAACATGCGAAGAGAACAGATAGAGGTAACGTTTAGGAGAGCAAAAGAATTTTTGCAAAATCATGATGATTGAAATTGAAAATCACTATGTGATTCTGATTGGAAGTAGCCGGTACATGATAAGAACCTGCAGGACCTAAAATGCCCCTAAAAAAGATGTAGACGTCTTCAATTAAATGTTATGTTTATCTAGAAAGAAATCGGTGATATCGGTGGACGTTTTACTATCCATTAAGCCAAAATTTGCGGAAGCCATTCTGAATGGCCGAAAACTATATGAATCTCGCAAAAATAAATAACGACTGGGTGGGACATTAGTTTTCCCTGACATTAAACATGCTTGAAGAAAGGAATTTTAGCTAAGACGTAGCTGCAAACTCTTCTCTAGATTATCTAATATTCCCATTTTATACTTCAAATTTAATATTTATATTGTTGCTCTTGCGCATTTCTGGTACTACTTTCTTCTGTATATCTCATCATGATGCTCGAAATCGATAAACTTGACGATGCCGCTACTCTCTTCGACGGAAAAAATCAGAACAAAAGACTTCTCGATATGGACCCTGTAGAATCCTTTTAGATCATACCTCAGCGGTTTATAATGGTGGGGATCATTAAGGATCTCCCAGATCTTCTTCATTAAAGCGTCATAGAGCTGTCTGTCCTTCCGGTAAATTTTCTCCATTTTGGCATTGAGCTTTTTGCTGATCGCTGGCCTATATGGAGTCATATTTTCAGCTTTCCTCAATTGACTTTCTCAGATCCTCGAGATCGGAGAACTCTATGAACTCATCATCTGACTGGATTCTTTCCAGTTCTTTTACATATTCTTCCCTTACCGTGCAAAATGTGTCTGTGTAGATCTCAATCATCGACTCCATCATGCTCTCCATTCGGTCCACCTTTTCTCTTAAGGCCCGCAAATCACTCCGAATGGCGCTTATTGCCGACTCTTCTACTTCAATCATGCTTTTATCCCCTACTCCATTCTTATTGTATCTGATTTAAATATTGCTGAGAACGATTTTGCGATTAGCACTCATGCCACGGCAGAATCACGGGAGCGGCAGTTCTGGAAATTCTAGATTCTGAAATGAATCGATGGGCGCATCAGCAAACTGCGAGGCTAGGTCGCTCAAAGAGGCGATGAGATTATGCCGCAGTAGATGAGCGCCGCCAGGATCCCGAGAATGAGGACAACTGCAAAAATCAGGATCTTGTTGGTCATCCTGCTCATCTCCCAGACCATCTCTCGCACATCGCTTCTCTCTTCTTCTGGTGTCATTGCTCTGCCAGGCTCTTCCAGGTGCTCCTCGAAAGGAAGCTCTCATCAGCGCAGGCCTCCATCTCCAGAAAGCGCTTGTACGGTATGGCGAAAGTGAATACATCGCTGCCCAGAAGCGGCCGGACGTTCTTCCTGGCGGATGGGTCCGTCAGCCCCAGCACAGCCCTTGGGTTATCCCGCTCTGCTTCTCGATAAGCATCGATACAAATCTGGTGGCAGCCCGCGCCCATGGGAGTCACGACGTTCTCAATCCCTGGGCGGTCGTAATTGGCCAGGCCTACAAGCGCCGATATCTGGTCCGAATTGGCCACAAAGACCACGACGATCGGCTCATCCTGCTCCTCCAGATCCCTGAGCGGCTTGAAGACGACATACTTTGTCGGCACCTCAATGGTTGGCAACTCCTTCAGGAAATTGCCGACTAGATCGGGCGTCTTCTTGTAGCCCTCCCCTTTCAGGAAGTTCTCCCTCATCTCGCTGCTGCCAAGTTTCTTCGCTTTCTCCACGAGGTCATCTTTTCCCTGGCCTTCCAGGCCCGTTGATAGAAAATACTTGAAGGTCTCAAAGCCCCCCAGGGGAAAATTGTCCTGCTGCAATCCAAATCCGAGGCCAGTGCCTGCACCCATGCATCCGAAATTCTCCCGATCAAAAGCTGCTGTTCTTTTGCGCAAAGCTGCCTGAGCCAAAAGGACCAGAGCACATCCTGCGCCGCGGCCCTTGAATCCCAGCGCTCCCTCGGGCTTTTCATTGGTCCATAAAATGGCTACAGGCTCGTTTCGAAGATTTAGTGCTTCAGCAATTTTGCTATGCATGGCATCTATGATAACTGTTTGAAGTTTTAAGATTATCTGCTGCGTGATGTGCCAGATATTCTGGATTATCCACTTCATCCCAACCGAAAAAATGATATGATCGATTAATAACAATCCGCATTAGCTAATAGGGGGTGTTTGAAATTGGCTTTGTTTAAGTCAGTTACAATGATATTCGCATTGCTCAGTATATTCATGTTCCCTGCAATGGGAATGGGCGCTGAAATCTCCCAATTTGAATGGATTGGCAAGAATGCCGACAAGGTCGGCACATGGGATAACGGTAGTCCCGATGGGAGCTTGGATGGGCATTTTCGCATGGAGATGTCTCTTCCCGAACCAACGGAGATCAAATCAATCTTGCTATACACGGCTGACGAGAACGCCCACCCTGTGGGCGGGCAATTCTGGGATACGGCAGCTACCAATTACTATATTCTGGGTGTCTTCGATCAGGGCACACAGCTTAATCATAACCACGTACCCTCCGTTGGTACATTCTCAGGTGATGTGCAATTTGACCTCTATGCGGCCGATTCGGGTTGGTTTGAAAAAGGCAACTGGTTTGCAATAGAGTTAACTCTGGGAGACGGCATAAAATATACGAGGCTGACATCTATTGGAGAGTCCCTGGATAGCTCCATAGATAGCTCCTCCGCAAGTTCATCCGAAATCCCGCTCGAACCGCCGGTCGACTCAGGCAGATCCAAAATTGAGAGCATTCTACAGGGTGATTCCAGATCATCAGAATCCGAATCGAAAGAGCAATCATCTGCCCAGGACGATTCCGCGGCAGCGATCCTGGACAGCTGGAATACCGGCGCAGTTAATAACGGTCCCACCTGTAGCCCGACGCTCACATTATCAAAATCGCATATGATCACCTATATCGATACCTACCACTGGAACTATGGCCAGGGGACGCAATCAGGCGGAAGCATCAGTCTGCAAAATGCTGATGGCGAGATATTTGGACCCTGGCAGGTACAGGCCGATTCAGCCTCAGGTGCGCCCAATGCCTGGTGGATAGCTCACCCCGATGAGATCATTCCAGCCGGAAACTACATCATAATTGATTCTCAGCCGGAGACATGGTCCTGGAATGAGCTGTCGCCTTGCGGGTTCGTCAAGGTTGAAGGATATCCTGTGCAAGCAGATCCTACTGCAAAAGACGACACAAAAGGGCAGTTGGAAAGCAAAGGGACCGTTAGTGTGTATATAAACGTAGATGGAGAGTGCAGCAATCTAATTGATATGCTCGTCGAAGGCTGTGATAAAGGCCTGCCCGACATAGCAGTGGAACTGACCTTTACATATATCCCTCCTGATTATTCTCAGGGTGTACCCACCATACTTCGGGAAACGACCGACGAGAATGGAATGGCCTATTTCCAGGATGTGCCTGCTGGAGCGAAGTTCGTCCTCAAGACAGCTGTTAAGACCATGGAGAAGGAGCAGGAAGGATCAATGTCGGATCCGGCTGAGGATGCATATTTCTCATTCGATTACAGATGCAAGGGCTCCTATCCTGAAGAGGAAAGGAAAAGATTGGAGCAGAGCGCCGGGGTAGGCCCGGATGGGCGAATCACCGGCATCGTCACTCCCGTCTGTGGCAATAAAGGGGTAATATGCAGTCCTGAATGCGACCTCTATCCACTTTGATAGCGGGCATGACCGGACGGGTGCCATAGTGAGCGGATGTCCACTTCATTTTTTCCAAGGATAGTTGTCATCCGTCCTTGCAGCCAGCCACCTGGTAAGTATCTTCTCCAGCTCCTTTTGTTGAACCGGCTTGGCAATGAATTCGTTCATTCCTGCCTGAATGCACTTCTCTCGATCTCCTTGCATGGTGGCGGCGGTCATGGCAATGATGGGAACGCCCGGATTTTGTGCCTTCGACCCTTCCTGACGAATGACCCGAGTGGCCTCGAATCCATCCATCTTAGGCATGTGGCAGTCCATCAATACCAGATCATAAGGATTGGTCTGCAGAGCATCGACTGCCTCCAATCCATTGGCCACCACATCCGCCAATAGTCCCATCTTTTTCAGCATAGCCTGGGCAACTTTCTGGTTCACAGGATTGTCCTCCGCCACCAGGATGCGGATCTTGTGCTTTGCGTTTTCAGGAATGATAGGTTTTGCGGTGGTGAAATCCCTCGCCCTATCTTCCCTAATTTTGGAGAAAGTCTTATCTCTTGATTCCAACCCCGCAGCCTGTTTTTCGAAGGTTGCTGTGAACCAGAAGGTGGACCCTTTGCCAACTTCACTTTGCAGGCCGATATTGCCGCCCATTAATTTCACCAGTTGTTTGCAGATGGCCAGTCCCAGGCCGGTACCACCGTATTGGCGCGTAGTCGAACTGTCCATCTGAGTAAAAGGCGAAAATAGGATTTTCTGCCGGTCCGCCGGGATGCCGATGCCCGTGTCGCTAACTGCGAAGCGAAGAGTAGCGTTTCTATCGTCTTCGTTTTGCAATCTGACATGAATCACTATCTTGCCGTTCTCAGTAAACTTCACGGCATTGCCGCCCAGGTTGACTAATATCTGGCGCAGCCTTCCCGGATCGCCCCGCAGTAGCGACGGAACCTCAGGCTCCACCTGAGAGACCAGTTCGAGGCCCTTCTCACGAACATCGAGGGACAGGAGATCGACAGTATCTTTTAGCAGAGAACGAAGATCATAGTCCAGCATCTCCAGCTCCAATTTGCGGGCTTCAATCTTGGAGAAGTCCAGGATATCATTGATGAGCGACAGCAGCATCTCGCCGCTGACTCGGGCGATTTCCACATACTCACGCTGCTCTGCATTCAAATCCATATCTTGCAGCAATCCGATCATACCGATGACACCGTTCAATGGGGTGCGAATCTCGTGGCTCATGTTGGCCAAAAATTCGCTCTTGGCAGCATTGGCTTGACCCGCCATCTCGGCCATCTTCTGGACATGCTTACTTGCAGTTTCCAGTTGCAGATTGGTGTTCTTCAGATCGTCCTCGAATTGCTTGTACCTGGTGATGTCGCGTATGGACTCAATGGCACCCACAATACCGCCGCTGTGATCATAAAGAGGCGAAGCGATGCCCCAGAGGAACACACCCTCCTTGCCGTTTAGCATTGGGATGAATGTCTCTGCAATCAGTTGATCTCCCTTTCTCAAGATAAAATAATATTTATCCTCAATCGTTTTTCTGTCCATAAATATTAAGTCAATCAGAATAGGTCTATGTTTGCCGTAAAATGGGACAGAATAATCATAATTTCCCTTGCCGATCATCTCGGCCTTGAGAACGCCTGTCATCTCCTCAATGGCTCGATTCCAGGCGATGACTTTTCCTTCACGGTCCACAGCGAATGTGGCATCCGGCAGAAAATCTATGATATCAGCCAGGCGCTGCTCCGACTCACGCAGAGCTTCTTCCGCATGCCTGTATTTGGTAATATCATGAAATATCCAGATCCTGCCATAATATTCGCCGTCCCGGTCGATTACCGGCGAAGAATACCGATCCAGCACCATGCCGTCCTTAAAGGTTATTTCATCCCGGCTGGTCTCTTCCCAATGAGCATATAGGTACCTAACTTTGGCAAGGAATTCTTCAGGATTTTGCGTCTTGCCCACTACATAATCGAGAAGTACATCGTCATTTTTTTTATTTCTAATCTCTGCAGGCACGTTCCACATGCTTAAAAGCCGCTCATTGGTGAGTATTCTTTGCCACTGTCTGTCTACAATCAGGATGCCATCCAATGAGGTTTCAACCTGAGCTTCAAGTATCGCCGTCTTTCGTCGCAGATCATCCTCAGCTCGCTTTCGGTCGGTGATATCGGATATGATACCCAGCAAACCTGTGAACTTGCCATTTGAGTCGACCATCCGTCGGCCATTTATGTATCCCCAGAAATCACTTCCATCAGCCCGAAGATAATGTCGCTGTGTAAATACTGTATCAGCCCGGTTGTCCAACATCGCTTGCATCGTATCTGTTCCATCCTGACGCTCATCTGGATGAATAAATGCAGGATATGCAGTGCCGATCATTGACTCCAGCGGGCAGGCAAACATCTCCGCCAGGCATTGGTTGGCTTGAGAGATCCGTCCGTTGGTATCAACTATGATTATTCCCGCGCTGGAGGTCTCGAAGATTGTCCTCAGCCTCAGTTCGCTCTGCCTCAGGTCTTCCTCGGACTTCTTGCGCTTGGTGATATCCTCAACAAATCCCAAGAATCTTTTTTCCGATAATTTTGTGGCAGTAACCGACCAAATTCTCCTCTCTCCCTTCTTGGTCAAAAAAGGTATTTCAATAAAACCATGGGCATCTGCCTGCACCATTTGAAAATGTTTCAAGCCGCCGTCTTGCACATCATCTGGCAGTATATCCCGAATACTCATTTGCAGCAGCTCAGACTCATCATATCCGGTAATGCTGCATGCCATTGGATTTACCTGAAGGTACTTTCCGTTCTCATCGGCAACGAAGACGCCATAAGGAGCACTGTTTACATAACTGCGGTAACGCTCTTCGTTCTCTCGCAACGCTTCCTCAGTCCGCTTGCGGTCAGTGATATCGACGAAGATGCAGGCGAACTGATTGACAGCGGTCCGAAAGGCCCTCACCTCAAAATATCTATCAAGCTCAGCCGAATACTCATCAAAAAAGGCCGGCTCCCCGGTAAGTGCCACCCTGCCGTAAGTATCAAACCAGTACTTCTCGGTGCCTGGCAGGACCTCCAGAACGCTCCGACCTATCAGGTCATCCCTTTTCAGACCGGTTAGGCGCTCGAAGGCCGGATTGACATCAAGGAAACGGTAGTCTATCGGCTTGCCCTGCTCATCACAGATGATCTCATGGCGCGCGAAACCATCAAACATCTCCTGGAATAATGTTCTATATTCATGCTCGGCCTGCTTGGCTTTGGTGATGTCGTTTGTTGTTCCAAAGACGGTGGTCAGACCATCCGGCTGAGAACATGCAAGAATCCTGGAACGAACCCAAAGAATAGTGCCATCGGCCTTTATCAGACGGTATTTTGCGGCTTTATCCTCTGTTCTTTCCATTCTGCGCGATTGCATTGCTTGCAAAAGCGCTTGAACAGCCGGTAAATCATCGGGATGAATAAATGATAGATATTTTTCGAGGCTGTCTCCAATAGTTCCGGCTGGTAGGCCCAACATCCTATCCGCAACTGGTGAGATATAAGAGCTGGTGTGCTCTCCATGGACATTGACATTATAACGCCAGACAATCTCGGAGATCATCGAGATTGCCTGCTCGTACTGGGCTTTGCTGGCAAGCGCATCCTGCAAGGCTTTTTGCAATTCTTTCTCGGCAGGAGTGCGGTATGTGATGTTATTGTCCATGATTATCACTAATGAATGGTTCTGATTGATACGTCTGTTGGAAGATTTGACTTAGATCTTATCATTCGTATCTTCAAGAATTTATATAGCCTGGAGACATACCTCCCGTCATTCCCGGCAGGCTCTTACCCAAGTATAGATATTTGTAGTACCATTTCCTCTCAGATGGCCTGAACACACCAATGTCATTGCTCCATCCATCTCGATCGAAATCGCCAGCGATCGGTAGATCCCCCGGCCAACCCCAGATAAAATCGTGATCTGTATTCCCATTAGCATTAAAATCAAAGAACCAGTGTTTCACAGAAGGCCGGAATACCCCGATATCATTATCATAATCGCCAAAACCTTCGAAATCAGCAGCGTTAGGAATTGGCAAGTCTCCTGACCAGCCCCAATGTGCTATTTCCTTATCCGTATTCCCGGTGGCATCAAAATCAAAATACCATTTGGTTTCAGATGGTCTGAATACGCCGACATCGTCATAGTAGCCGTCGTTATCAAAGTCCCCTGCAATTGGTAGGTCATCTTGAAGACCCCACGGTTTTATGACTTTATTGGTATCACCGTTTGCGTCATAGTCAAAGTACCATCCTCGATCCGACGGCCTGAATACGGCGATATCATTGGCAGAGCCATCGCTATCAAAGTCACCTGCGATTGGCAGATCTCCCCGATTGCCCCATGGTCCGATCTTCCGGTCAGTGGTTCCATCTCTGAAATAGTCAAAATACCAATTGCGTTCTGATGGCCTGAACACACCTACATCATCTTTTACCATATCGCCATTAAAGTCGCCTGCAATGGGTTGGTCACCTCTGATTGCCCAGGGACCTACAACATCATCTGACTGGCCGCTAGATCCGCCTAGGAATAATAGGATAGATATAATAAAACCGGTGAAAAGAATCCATCTCATCGTTCGTTCCTCACTACGAAACTATAGGTATCCATATCATATTAATATGATTGATTCGTCTGGACGTGAGTAGAACTAAAAATCATTTTATTGGCATGCTCATCACATCATAAGCCAAGACGGTCAGTACCATCTGAATTCCAGCTATGATTGTCAATAGAATGAGCATTATCGTAATTCGCCCACTCCATCGGTGGATGGTGTGTATTCTCATATCCTTTGATCTGAATTGGAATATTCCGAGCATAGGAGTCACAATGATAAAGATAAAGACGCTAGCCCCCAGATAAGCATGCATTTCTCGCACAAAAGGTGTTTCCATATATGCGGATACCATATATGCCGCGACAAAAATGCCTGCCAGAACAAGCACAACTCCTGACAGTGCCAGTTTCTTGTGCAACTCTATCCATCTTGTCCTTTTCTTGAGATAGCGTGCTGTGAAGGCTCCGCCTGCCAGAGAAATCGCGCCTGCAAGCACCATTATCACATGATATGGCCAAGGTGGTGGCAATTGATGAGTATGAGCACTATCTGCTTCTTCAGAGGGATCATGCGCGCTTGCCATGCCTGCAAAAATTCCAAAAGAAATCAATGAAATAACCAAGACGCAGATCATAGATTTCTGCATAGAACACCTCTCATTTATGTAGGAGTTTTATCTAGAAAAACATTTGGATCTTTCAAGACTTTCCAGTTTCTTCGAAGGAGGGCGCTAGGATGCATACAGGATCACATTTATATTTCAAAGCGCCATTGCTTACTATGGAATGAGTGAGGCGCAAATATGAGATGGATACTTTTCCTGATGCTGTCAATTATGGCTTGCATCGCTGCCAATATGGCTTATGTAAACGCGGTTGATTTAACAGATGATAGATTAGCGCAGAACTTCACGGAGCATTCCTGGATATTCGTCAACGGCTACATGGAAGAGTCGAGAATACTGCAGACCGATACTGGATTTAAAGGCCAAAAGATGGCTCTCACCACAAGCGGAAGCGGTATGGCTACCAGAACCATAGACTCAGAGGTCTACCGGGACTCGAATAGGGAAGAAGCCTCTCTCACCATCTCCGCCAATTATGATTATGCCCCCTACGTTCCGCCCCTCACGCAAAGCGATCTTAGAAATGCTCTGTGCGCCAAGAATTACGAGGTGGGCTCGGTCTATTCTGAGACCTACAACATCGACAAAGATCTCATAAAGGACACGAAGATCTACCAGAACGACAGCTTCTCAGTCTATGAGATCAGCTCTGAGATCCAGGGAACTGCCAGGATCGGCCAGCGGGTGCAGAAGAATGCCAAGACCGTGCCGTCCTTTATGATGGCTGGAACATACATGGGCTACGCGCAGATAAGATCGGAGACCATTGTGGGAAATACCTCAGTCTTGACTTTGCCCTGTCCGTGAAGAGCGCCTTATACCTTTAGATCATGGCAGCACGGTGAGCCGCTGCTGCCGCATCTCTCATCTTTTGCAGTTCCAGGGCATAATGCAGATGGCTCTGGCAGCGGCAATCAGTGCAGCCGAAACGGGGCACGGGCCGGAGCCGTTTTCCCAAGGCATTCGCGATGCTACACTCCAGATCCTGGGTGGTTTTGGTGATGAACACCTCCACCAAGCTGGTGTAAGGTAAGAGGTAGTCGATGTGCCAGCGTTGAGTCTTTTTTATGCCATCCATTACCAGGATGTGGCGGTCCACACGCTTAAGGCCGCCAGGACCCCTTGCCGAACCGGTGTAAGAATAAAAACCGCGGGCAAAGTCAATGACACCCAGTGATCCAACCTTTATCTGATCAGCCTGCGATAACGAGAGTATTAGCGTATAAATTCCCGGCTCATTTCTCTGCGGCTGCATGCCTGTTTCTCATGATGGCGGATATTTGAGCATGGTGCTTTATAGAGGAATCATGGAGGAAATATACGAGGGGCATATTAAAGCAAGTCTTTTCTAGGATGAAGTAGCAAATGGCATCAGGTGAAAATTAAATGAAGTTATTATTAGCAGCAACCATGATGCTGATGCTGTCGGCCATAGCTATGGCTGTGCCGGATAGCCAGCAGCTCGGCCCTTATGTGGTATCGTTTGATCTAAATGCCAATTATCAGGTGCAGGAAACCCAGCCAATTGAAAATGAAAAGGTCAGTGCTTATAGGATGGGTTTGATCGTCGACAATTCAACCCTTGCGATAATTGACATAGCAGAGTATGCTGAGCTGGAAGATGCTACATTGAAGGCTCATAAGAACCTCTTGGGATTGAGCATGTTGCGAGAGGGCCTCAATGCCACTAATGTCGAAGATCTGACAATTGATGGAAAAGAAGGTTTCATGGTCACGAGTGAGCCTTTCGAGGCAGTGGCTGAAGCTCCCAGCCAAGTCTACCGAGCCATGTACTGGTTAGACAGCCAGGACTGCGAATGCGGACCGGTATCTGTAGGCAAGACCAGCGTTGTAATCACCTCAACTTATCCCCTGGATGTCACACAGGGCCTGCTTTCCAGCCTGCAAATAGTGAAGGGCGAGGTCGCGACCGCAGCTGCCCCATCGGCTCAGGACGGCCAAATTCTGCCCCCGGCTTAAGCAATTGAATTGTCTGAGAAAACAAGAACGGGAATGTGGCCTGAAAAAGGCATTTTCCCGTCGTTTTTCTCTTTTAAATTATCTGCATCTTTTTTAGTTTGCAGCGCTGAAAATGATTTGAGGTGGATTTGAATGACCAGACCTTGTAAGTTGTTT
>JAQTYS010000194.1 GCA_028688175.1 Methanothrix sp.
CGGTTGGCCCAGGCGTAGTTAGCAGCGCAGACCATGGCCCCGAAGTAATTGTCAGCCTCAGGCGAGCCCAGGGGGGCGCAGGCCAGTTGCTTGTCGGGAATGTCGATGTTGTACTTCTTCACGGCTTTAGATAGGACTTCCAGGTGATCGGTGCAGATCTGATGGCCGGCTCCTCTTGAGCCGCAGTGGATCATAACTGTGATCTGGCCCTGGAAAAGGCCGAACTGCTTGGCCTTGGCCTCATCAAAGATCTCCTCGACCCTCTGAATTTCCAGGAAGTGGTTGCCGCTGCCCAGAGTTCCCAACTGGGGCCTGCCACGCTTTCGTGCCTTTACGCCCACCTGAGAAGGCTGTGCTCCCGGCATGTGTCCATTCTCTTCGCAGTGGGAAAGGTCGGCTTCTACTCCGTAGCCCTCCTCCACCGCCCATTTCGATCCGCTCATGAAGGTCTCGGTGAGCTGCTGGTCGCTGGCATGCAGCCGCCCCGTGGCTCCCAGGCCGGAGGGTATGGCCTCGAAGAGAGCATCGATGAGGGTGTTGATGCGCGGCTGCACGCTGCTCGCTAGCAAGTCGGTGCGCAGCAGGCGCACGCCGCAGTTGATGTCAAAGCCTACTCCACCCGGGCTGATGATGCCGCCCTCCTCTCGAAAGGCAGCCACGCCGCCGATGGGAAAGCCGTAGCCCAGGTGGGCATCGGGCATGGCCATGGAGTACTTGACAATGCCGGGCAGGCTGGCAACATTGGCCACCTGATCTACTGTTCCCGGCTCCACCATTTCCCGCAGCGCCGCTGAGACAAAAATTCGCCCGGGAACGCGCATGCCCGGCCGGTAGCCGATGGGCACCTCGTAAATGTTATCGTTGATCTTGCTGATTTCTACCATAATCACACGTCCAAAATAACCTGAATGCACCACACATCATTCTTCTTGATGCCGAATTTGTGCCGGGTGATGGCTTTGACCTCATTTCCGAAGGCATGTCTCTGAAGGTCAATTCTCTCCCCGCCAATCTCTGCCTGAAGCTTCCAGGCTTCTGTTGCATCTTGCTCCAGTTTCACGGCAAAAGCAGAAAAGACAGCCGACTCGGTCTCAAAGAGGAATACGATCTCAGAGAGCCATTGGTAGGCCAGATCCTCCAGATCAAGAGCCTCCAGCTCCACCTTCCAGGTCTCTTTGATGGCAATCGTTGTCGGCTCTACCATGGATTTGAAGAGAGCAGCAGCGGCGTTGCTGAGCATCTCCTCCGGTGTCTTTCCGTAGGCTCGAAACTTTATGTCGGCGGTATGCTCCAGGTACTCAAAAGGAATCATCTGCTTTCATTATGGTAGCGCCAGGCATTAAAGTATTGCCAAGCCGCGGATCAGTCCTGACGTGCATCTCCGAGATGGCCTCTTTCATGATGCCTGTGTAGTTTGGCGCGTTGGAATACCAGAAGGCCGGCTCGTCTGAGCCGTACTTGGCATCAGGCATGTAGATGTCGAATATGAATTGATGTTATGGCAGCCCTTGTGCTGCAAAGAGAGCATCATGCCCGCCAATGAAGCAGCCGAGACCTCCCGGCCAGCGTCCTCCTGGCTGATATCATAGTTCTGAAAGCTTTTTATCCCAACCCATCATTCTACTGAAATACTATGTTCTATCTGGGAGAGTATGATGAAGAGACGGCTAAAGAGATCAAAGAATATCTTGATAAAGCCGGCCTCAAGGTGGAGACTAGATCCTGTCTGGTGATGGAAGATGAGTCAACTTACACTATCAAGGAAAAATTGAGCGCCCTTAAAGAGCTGAAGGAAGTGGATTGTGAGCCATATGAACGCTATTTATCGGCGCTTAGGAATGTTCTTCCCCAGGCCACTACTGAGAATTTCGAGGACCTTTTCTTAAAAAGTGTCGACCCGCTCATGATGGAAAAGAGGGACAAAATCCTGGCTCTCAATGAAAATCCCGAAAGCTTCTCTTCAGAAGATCAGGAGGCCCTGAAATTCGGCTCGGATGAGTGGATGGAAAACACCCTTGGCGTAACGAGGGCCCGTACTTTTGCGGCGAGGGTCCTTTTTCAAAACGACATAACGATAGGTGAGGATGTGGGAGCCAAGCTGGACGATCCAATTATCGAGATAACTGTAGATCCGGATGATTATAAAACCATTCCTGATAAGATAAAATGTGAAATTGATTTTTATTTGGATAAATCCATCACCATATTCGTCGATGAATTTACCACTCCTCTTGCCAGCGATCTGGCCGATGAGTTTTGGGATGAATATCCCTTGGAAGCTCAGCGCCTGAAGTTCTTGGGATTGCTGATTGAAAAGCTGGCTGCCTCACCCACTTCTCGCAAGATGGATTTTGCTGAGTTTGCAAAAGAATGCAATTTAACATTAGAGGATGGCGGCAGCGTCCTGAATGTCTATGGCGATGATGTAGCCGAGGATCTGGCCAGGGTGCTGGAGAAGGGCGGAGTAGTGAAGTGGAAGGGAGACAAGCTCAAGTGGAAGAGCAATAATTGATGATTTTTGCCCTTCTTATGCCAACTGCTCACTTTTTTTATCTCTCTCTGAAAAGTGCGTTTTTATAAGTCATATATAAGCAGTTTATAAATCTTAAATACTCATGTTTATATACCCCCAGTTTATAAGGGATAATCTGGAGATACTTGAGCATGGAGTCCACAATTAATATTGAGAACGTGGTGGCATCCACCAAGCTGGCAGAAGCATTCGACCTGCATAAGATCGAGGCCGAACTGGAGGGCGCTGAGTATAACAAGGAGAAGTTTCCCGGACTTGTCTACCGGGTCAAAGCCCCGAGAGCTGCTTTTCTAATATTCACTTCCGGCAAGGTGGTATGCACCGGAGCCAAGAATGTCGAGGACGTCCGCACGGTCATAACCAACATGGCCAAGACCCTCAAGTCCATTGGCTTTGAGAACATCGATCTGGAACCTGAAATCCACGTTCAGAACATTGTGGCCTCCGCAGATCTTAAGACGGACTTGAACCTAAATGCCATTGCTCTGGGCCTGGGCCTGGAGAATATCGAGTACGAGCCGGAGCAGTTTCCCGGGCTGGTCTACAGGATCAAGGTGCCGAAGGTAGTAGTGCTCATCTTCAGCTCCGGAAAACTGGTGGTAACAGGGGGCAAGTCACCGGCGGAGTGCGAGGAGGGTGTGCACATCGTGCGCATGCAGCTCGAAAATATGGGGCTGCTCTAGACAGCTTTTTTAATTTTAACTCAAATTGATGCAGGAGTCGTCTTGGCGAGCGGTGTTTTTCTGATTCAGGCAGATGGACAGCTTGTAGAGATGTCTGAGGAAAACTATGGACGAGAAGCCGATTTCCAGGAACTTTGGATCTCAAAAAGCGACCTCCGTTTAATGAAGAGTCGAATCGTATGGAGCTGCTGGCTCGCTTGAACAAGATTTCTGGTATCAACATATCCAGAGATCGAATCGGTGGAGAGCCATCGATTTACCTTCACACGTTAGCGGAAAAAAATGCACTCGATCAATTCCTGCATGTGCTGGACTGGATTGTCCAGGAAATAAAAGCATAAACAAAAAATTATTTAAAGTATGACCGCTAACAAAGCATCATTAAAGATGAT
Organism: Methanothrix sp.; assembly: GCA_028688175.1. GTDB lineage: Archaea > Halobacteriota > Methanosarcinia > Methanotrichales > Methanotrichaceae > Methanothrix. The sequence continues at coordinate 3,609 of JAQTYS010000194.1, forward strand.
GAAGGTGGGGCTTTGTCTGATGTCAGCGAGCAAAAAGATGTGGCAGCATTTATAGATGGCCTATTGAAAAGCAAATACTCCGACCTGATCATTCTCTCCACAGTGATCCTGGTCTTCTTGATTCTGATAATCGTATCTGCAACGCTAACATAAAGAGAAAAGAAGGTCCAGGGCCTTAGGGCCCCATCATTTCCCTTGAAAATGCGTCTTCAGCCGCGCTTCAATCTCCGCCAGAGGCAGGCTCTCCTGTCCTCCTCCGGCCATGTCGCGCAGCGTTAGCCTGCCGGCGTCCAGCTCGTCCTTGCCCACGATTACTACAAACTGCGCGCCCGCTCCAGCTGCCGCTTTAAGCTGTGCGCCCAGGCTGCGGCCCATGACATCCATTACCAGAGGAACGCTTTTACGTAGCATTCCTGCAATCTTTGCGGCCTGCACTTTGACATCGGGCGTAAAGGCTAAAAATACAGGGGATGTTCGCGACCCTTCCATCTGCACAATCTCCATGATGCGGTCGAATCCCAGTCCGAAGCCCGTGGACGAGGTCTCCTTGCCACCGAAGAGGCTGGCCAGCTCGTAAGTTCCGCCGCCGCAAATCTGCCGCTGTGCGCCCAGGCCTTCGGCATAGATCTCAAAGACCGTGCCTGAGTAATACTCCAGGCCGCGCACGATCTCAAAGTCGATGGTGAATCTGACGCCGTAGGCGTTTAGAATATCCACGGTCTCCTGGAATTCATCCAGCCGCAGCTCTGCCCCGACCGCTCTACCCTGGCGAGCCGAGCCGCGACCCACGGCAGCGCCCGCAACCGCAGGCTCTCCCGCCGGAACGGCACCGGGCGCAAAGGCCTCCTCCGGCTTTCTCTCCAGCTCCCGGACGATCTCAGCGGCCTTATCCAGGGCATGCTGTCCCTTCAGATCGATCAGCTCTAATAGGCCCAGATGGCTCTGCCCTATCTCCTCCAGCAGGGCAGCAAGAGCAGTGCGCTCCTTCTTGTCGATCATCCTCATGACTGAAGGCCGGTGCTCGGCCTCGATCCTTCCCAAAATGGATCGAATCAGCCCCAGGTAGCCGACGTGAATATCTCCGCTCACACCCACGCTTTTCAGCATCTGGTCTGCCAGAGCTATCGCCTCCGCCTCGGAATCGGGCTTTGCTCCGCCTATCAGCTCAGCGCCCATCTGCCAGAACTCTCTAAAGCGTCCTCTCTGGGGCCTCTCGTAGCGAAAACAGTTGCCGAAATACCAGAGCCGCTGCGGCTTGGGGGAATTTTGCATCTCGGAGACATACATGCGCATCACAGGAGCTGTTAGCTCCGGGCGCAAGGCAAGAGCGCGCCCCCCTTTATCAGTGAAGCTGTAGATCTCTTCTACCACGGATGCGCCCGATTTTATAGTAAAAAGTTCGAGATGCTCAAATGTAGGGGTAGCTATCTCCTGATATCCCCAGCGCTCCAAAACATCCTGCATGGCCTTTTTGGCCCGTCCTCTCTTCTCAGTCTCCTCGGTGAGGAAATCCCTTGTGCCTCTCGGTCTCTGGACGGTCATAGCGGCAAAAGGAATGAAACAAAATGCCCTTATAGTTTTTGATGGATCTTATCTCAGCTTCTCTCTGACCTCTGAAGGACAGATGATG
>JAQTYS010000195.1 GCA_028688175.1 Methanothrix sp.
ATGAGTTGGTAAACGAACTCGCCAGGAGGCGCGGCTTTCTCTGGCCCGCCTTTGAGCTTTATGGCGGAGCAGCAGGTTTTTACGATTACGGCCCACTGGGCGCGCCCCTCAAGAGGCGCATTGAGGATATCTGGCGGCAGTACTTTGTCATCTCTGAAGGGTTTGCAGAGATCGAGGCGCCCACCATCGGCGTAGAAGGAATCTACCAGGCCTCCGGCCACCTGAGCGGCTTTTCCGATCCGCTTACCAGTTGCAAGGAGTGCAAAGAGATCTACCGGGCCGATCACCTCATCAAGCACATCATCGAGGTGCCCGATGCCCTCAGCAACGAGGAGATCTACAAATGCATCCAGGACAACGAAATAGGCTGCCCGGAGTGTGGTGGGGAGCTGTCCCAGGTATACGAGTTCAATCTCATGTTCAAGACCATGATAGGTCCGGGAAACAAGATGACCGGCTATCTGCGACCGGAGACGGCGCAGGGCATGTTTATCAACTTCCCCAGGCTGCTGCGCTACTTCCGTGATTCTCTGCCCTTTGCGGCGGTGCAGATAGGCAAATCATTCCGCAACGAGATCTCGCCCCGCCAGGGTGTGATCAGGTTGCGAGAGTTCACTCAGGCCGAGGCGGAGATATTCATTGATCCGAGGGACAAGAGCCACCCCCGCTTTGCCGAGATCGCGGATATCAAGATGAGGTTCTACTCTCAGGCGGCTCAGGAGAAGGGCGAGGAGGAGGAGATGACCTTTGCCGAGGCTGTGCAAAGAGGCATTGTGGCCCATCAGGCCCTGGCCTACTACGTGGCCCGCACCTATCAATTCCTCCTGGCGGTGGGCGTGGCTCCGGACAAGCTGCGCTTCCGGCAGCACAAAGCCGATGAGATGGCTCACTATGCGGCAGACTGCTGGGACGCAGAGGTCTTTTTGGACCGGCTGGGCTGGATTGAGATTGTGGGCGTGGCGGACAGAACCGATTATGACCTGGTGGCCCATGCCCAGGCCAGCAAAGTCAATCTGGCCGTCTTCGTGCATTACGATCAGCCTGTGAAACGCCAGAAGCTGGTCGTCAAGCCGGACTTCAAGGCTCTGGGGCCCAGGTTCAAGGCTAAGGCCAAGGCGGTGGGCGAAGCCCTCAAGGCCCTCTCTGCGGTGGAGCTGGAGGCGAGCAAGGGCGATAAGATCTATTTGACCCTTGATGGAGAGACGATCGAGATTGACAGCAGCCTGGTCTCTTTTGAGAGTGTGGAGGAGGAGATTCGAGGTGAAGAGGTAGTGCCTCACGTCATTGAGCCCTCCTTTGGCATTGATCGGATAATTTACACAGTGCTGGACCACTCCTTCTACGCAGACGAGGTGGACGGCGAGACGCGCTCTGTGCTCCGGTTCAAGCCGGCGGTGGCACCCATCGAGGTGGCAGTTTTGCCTCTGATGGACCGAAAGGAGCTGGCAGATCCGGCCAAGGCTATCTTGCAGGAGCTTCGGGGGCGCGGCATGCGGGTGGATTATGATACATCCGGATCGATCGGGCGCAGGTACAGGCGCAATGATGAGATCGGCACGCCTTACGATGTCACCGTGGACTACGAGACGCTTGAGCAGGGCACGGTTACCATTCGGGACCGCGACAGCATGCAGCAGGTCAAGGTGGCGCGCTGGCAAGTGGCCGACAAGTTGAGCGCATTGCTGGGCGGTCTCCTAAAGTTCGAGGATGCCGGCGACCAGGTTACGCCAGGAAAGAAGGAGTAATCAGGGAGACGAATCGTGCCTGAAATGGCCTTACAATGGCAGGCCATGCTGGTCAAAGAGGTTCGCAGAAAGGCCATTCACCTCACCGGCCTCTCTGTGCCTTTAGGCCTCATCTTCCTAGGGCGCGAAGTTACAGCGGGCGCTATAGCCCTGGTGATGGCTGCCTCTTTGCTGCTGGAGGCGGCGCGGCTCCAGGGAAAGATCCGGCTGCCGGAAATACGCGACCATGAGGAGACAAAGGTTGCCGGCTACATCTACTACATGGCGGGCAGCCTTCTTTGTGTGCTGTTCTTCTCGCCCGGCATTGCCATAACCGCCATGCTCTTTCTCTCTCTAGGTGACACGGTAAGCGGTCTTGCCGGTTCTATTTTGAAGAACTGCGATGTGCGAGGCGCCGCGGCTCCAGCGGGGAGAAGGCGCATCAAGCCCCTGCCGGTGCTGGCTGCCATGTTCGCCGCATGCCTCTTAATCGGCTATCTAGTCTCTGGCCTCTCCGGGCTCTCTTTTCCCGTTTACCTGGCGGGCGCAGCGGCTGCTACCTTTGCCGACGGCGTGGCTATTATCATCAGAGGAAGAGGCCTGGATGACAACTTCTCCATACCGGTGTTTTCAGGCGCGCTGATGAGCGCTGTAGCCCTAATTCTCGATTCATAGCTGATTTGAGATGGGTTGTCGTTTTGGCCATCGTCTTTGTGCCTTTGTGTCTTCAAAGAAAAGGTTTTTTAAAGTATGGCATCGTAGCATTTCGCGCTCAAAAGCGGCAATTGCTGCTCTGACAAGGGAATTTAGGAGGAAAAAGGAATGGATATTATTCTGATCGGTCCACCGGGATCCGGCAAGGGCACACAGGCCAAGATGATCGTAGACAAGTACCATGTCAAGCACGTCTCCACCGGAGACATTCTGCGAGAGAATGTTCGCAATGGAACACCTCTAGGCGTTGAGGCCAAGAAGTTCATGGAATCCGGCAAGCTTGTTCCTGACACTCTTCTCATCGATATCATCAAAGATCGCCTGGCCAAGGACGACGTTAAGGGCGGCTGGATGCTGGATGGCTTCCCCCGGACCATGCCCCAGGCAGAGGCACTGGATAAGATCCTTCCTGCTCTCGGCCAGAAGATCGATGTCGTTCTGAACATCGATGTTCCCGATGCAGAGCTGGTCAAGCGGGTAACCGGCCGGCGGATGTGCAAGTGCGGAGCCACCTACCATGTCACTTTCAATAAGCCAAAAGTAGAAGGAAAGTGCGATGCCTGTGGCGGCGACCTCTACCAGAGGGCAGACGACACCGAAGAGACTGTCAAGGAGAGACTGACTGCCTATCATGCCCAGACTCAGCCTTTGATCGACTACTACAACAAGAGAAAGCTCGTTGCCACCGTTCTCGGTGTGGGCGATATCAAGACCATCTTCGGCAACGTTGTCAAGGCTCTGGATAAGATTTAGAGAGCCTCTTCATTACTCTTTTTTGAACAGATTTTCTGTTGGCAATCCAATAGACTTATCTTTGAAACGCCTAATCATATTACGATTGAAATGGTACTAGATCCAGTCAGCCTAGTCGCCTTAGCTGCTCCATTTTTGGCCAAAGGCGCAGAAGCCTTCACAAAAACTGCAGGAGAAAAGCTTGGAGGAAAGGTCGTAGAGCTTTGCCAAGCTGTAGCGGACAAATTAAAAGGAGATTCTTACGCGGAGCTGACTTTGGCCCGCGCCAAGGAGATGCCAGAGTCAGAAGATCGACAGAGTGCCCTCAAAGGCATCTTGACGGAAAAGATGAACTCTGATTCGGACTTTGCTGAGGTGATTGGCAAGCTCCTTGATGAAGTGCAGAACGGTGCAGCTTCAGCTAAAATTGTTTTCGATCAGAGAGGGCAGAACGTTGGGACCCAAACCAATATCGGAAATGTGCATGGCTCCGTGAACATTGGGACCAAATAGACCGCCAAAAATGACCGGCTATTCCAGCTTCGATCAGAAAAACCAGTCGGTTGATTCACAAGTCAACATAGGCAACCAGATAAATAATTATAGTGCAAACGCACCGCTACCTGTGCCATATCAGATCCGCCAACCTCCCGCCGACTTCACCGGTCGCGAAGAAGACATTGCCGAAATATTAGCTAGCTTCGATCAGGGAGCGACTATCATCGGCCTTCGAGGCATGGGCGGAGTCGGAAAGACTGCCTTAGCACTCGTTTTGGCCGAGATGCTCAAGAGCCGCTTTCCAGACGGCCAAATCTTCCTCAAGTTGGATGGATTGAGCAAGAATCCACTCAATCCCGCTGAAGCCATGTCAAAAGTCATCCAGGCCTTTCGTGGATTCGAAGAACGCTTGCCAGAGGACCAAGACGATCTGCAAGTGCTTTACAACTCCGTTCTGGCAGAAAAGCTCGTCCTGATCCTCTTAGATAACGCAGCCGACGGAATGCAGGTTGAACCGCTTATACCACCCAAGGGTTGTGTTCTATTGATCACATCGAGGAAGAAGTTCTTGCTGCCTGGAATGCCTATGCCGTTCTTTTTGGACATAATGAAGCCTTTCGATGCCGGCAATTTTCTGCTCAAAATATGCCCTCGCATAAGCAATCATTCTGAAGAACTAGCCGAGCTTTGCGGCCACCTTCCTCTTGCCCTGCGGGCAGCGGCCAGCCTTCTGGCTGTAAAGAGCGACTTGAATCCATCAAACTACCTCGCAGAGCTAAGATCAGAGCGTACGCGGCTTAAGAAGATTGGAAAAGAGGGCGTAGACTTGGACGTGGAGGCCAGTTTAAACTTGAGCTACATCCACTTGACAGCAAAGACAGCCAGGGTTTTCCGCCAGCTTTCGGTCTTTCCCTCAGACTTCGATTCACAAGCGGAGGAGTTCGTCTGCCAAGATGAAAACCATCTAAATCTAAGTGAGCTTGTGACTTGGAGTCTTATGGAGTTCCTGGAGGCCGGACGGTACCGCTTGCACGACTTGGTCCGTGTTTTTGCCTGCTCGCGCCCGGATAATGAGGATCGTGGTTCTCTGCAAATAAGACATGCTGAATACTATAAGAATGTGTTATCTAAGATAGATGAGCTTTACATAAAGGGCGAAAAAGATGCTATTGCTGGAAGAGAATTATTCGACATCGAGTGGACAAATATCAAGTCAGGACAAAAGTGGGCAGAGGAGACTGCAATTCTTAAAACTGGCAAAAAAATATCTCAGAATTTAATTCCAGAAATGAAATCCGCTTTGCACTTATGTAGCGACTATGCATCAGAGGGAGCCTATGCGATTGGGATGCTCTTGAGTCCAAGAGAACGGATTCATTGGCTGGAGACCGCTTTGCTTGCATCTTATTTATTAAAAGATTCTAAAAAACTGTACTTTCCAACTTTTCGATATTTTTATAGTATTTTCTAATTATATTTAGCCAAAACGTTCGTATTAAAAATTAAAGTTTTTATACTAGGATTAGATTCACTCCATAGGGAGTAGAATGATCA
>JAQTYS010000196.1:0-3819 GCA_028688175.1 Methanothrix sp.
TTTAGCCCATCTACGGCCGGCTCTATGCTCACCGCATCCCTCTGCATTATCTAATGCTCCATATCTGATCTAATAAATGTACAGCCCCACGCTCTTCCAGCTTCTTTAGCCGATCTATTACCACAATCTCTGGAACTTCCAACCTCGCTGCCAGATGCATTGCATCAGCATCGCCCGAGAGGAGAGCAGTAAGAATCTCCGACTCCAGCTGGTTTTGCGCATAGCTTCTGGCCGCACTGCAAGCTTTGTGTTTGATCTCCATCTCGCGAGATTCGATCTCGTCCAGGAGGGTGCGCAGCTTCAGCCTCTCTTCCTCCAGGCTTGAGAGCTCATCGCGTAAGAGCTTCATATCCTGGGCCAATTCGGTATCTTCCACCGTTGGCACGTCCTCAGAGAGAAAGGCTCGCACCCCATATGAATGAGGCGAGACCGCCACTTCCAGGACCGTCTTTCTGACAATACGGAAATACTTTCTTCTTCCCTGGTCCTGGTAGCATTCCACCAGGCCGGCTCTCTCCAGCATCAGCAGATGGTCAATGACTGCCTTTGGCCCGACATCAAGTCGCTTGGCCATCTCGTTAAAATAGAATGGGCGAAAGGAGAGAAGTTGAAGGATGCGCCTTCTATTCTCGTTCCCCAGGATATCTAAAAGCTCAACTGGATCCAATATCATCACTCTATTATTACCTATTGAACCTTAAGTTAGTAACGTTAGGTTAAATAAGCTTTGCGGTGCTCAGCATTGGCAAGATATTTCACCGAATGCTGAGGATCGACCAAAATGAGAGAATACCGATCGCAATAAGCAGCAAATTAACCATCTGAGCATGGCCTACCCTCCAGCGCGCTAACGCGAATCTGATGCTGATAAGCACATGCATCAGGAAGAAAAAGACCAGAAAGAGATCAAGATTGGTGTGCATATATATGGCATCCTTCAAAGGAAGCAATATCCTGTTCCACCAGGCATATCCTGAGATTAGAAAGATGATCATGAAGATAAGAAGCATCCAGGCGCTGATTCGGTTTATCTTGACGAGAAGTCGGCCACTATTCAAAGCAAATTCACCTGATTGCATATTGAACTGATCTGTTTATTAATTGATGGTACTTGGGAGGGACAATTCAGGCTTTTCCGCCTGGCGCCCGCAATCATCCCTCTCAGAATGGTTCACACGTGCATCCGTCTCATGCCCGTTTCCAGGATTCCCAGAAACTCCGCGCCCACAGCCACCACGCTATTGGTGAACACGGACGCATTGATCTCGAATATCGGATAGCGGAATTTGGTATATTCAGACATCAGCCAGGTGGTGGAGCTGGTGTCTCCCATGAAAAGCTCCCTGTACTCCGGCTTTACAGGTATCACTGCGATGTCCTTCTCCCTGCCATGCTTCTTAAGTATCTGAACCTGCCGAGAGGAGGGATTGGCGGTGATGGGCATCACATCAGCCCCCTTGCTCAGAGCCGTGACCGTTCCCTCCAATGCTTCATAAGTATTACCAATACCGGTTATGGGAATATAAACGTCGCCGATCTGAAAGCTGGGCGTATTGAAATCCCTCTCCCAGTAGCTGATTTTATTCAGATGGGTGAACCTCATCTCAAAGGCGCGGGCCACCAGGCCCGATCTTCCCACTCCGCCGATGATGTATCTGCCGCTCCTGGGCAGCAATCTGCTAAACCAGTGCTCCATATGCTCGGGGTCCATATGAGAGATGAGGCGGGCATTTTCTTCAAAGTCTTTTATCGCAGAGCGATACTGTGGACAGGAGGGATCGCATTCTCCCTTTAGCCGGAACTGGATGTCTGCGAAAAGGGCATTTAAGAAGGCCAGTACTTGCAGCTCAAACTCAGTGCCCATGGGAGAGAGACGCGACCTCGTATCTTTATCGGTGGACTGTTTTGTCCTGGCTGTGAAAACCAGAACAGATCCCCGTTCATATTCGCTCACCATTTTATAGGCAGTTCCATTCTCATTGGCAGTTATCAGCTTGATTTCGCCACCTAATGTTATGATATCATCAATATACTTATTTACAGCCAGTGTTTCTCCTGAGCCGGAGATGGCAATCCCCAGATTCTTGCCCTTGCGGTAGTGCCTTTGCACTGGGTCTTCCAGGGTGAAGGGAAATACATTATCAAAGTGGTTTTGGATAAGCTGCAAGAAGCTGTAAAGAGCGAGAGCGGACCTGCCCGCTGCAATGCCGTAGACGAACCTGTTATCCGGCGACGGTCTTAAAAATTCCACCATGGAGTCGGAAAAGGCAGCAACGTTTGCCATTTCCAGATCCAACAACTTCTCTAAAAAGCCGCACTGAAGCAGCGTGGCCTCTTGGAAGGTCTTAATCAGGCCTGACATACTGGCACTTCTACTGACCACTCCAAGATAAGCCTTTCTTTTCAGATTCAAGATGCGATCTTAAGATACAATCTCATGCAATAGATTCCTCTCGTTGGCCAATTTGATCTCCTGGGCTATGCGCCTGCCATTGGAGAGACCCGGTTCGATAAGATCTGAATAGGGTGATCCGCTCATGTAGAGATTGGTGCCCGCCACGATTCTGGCTGAGATCTCGAAGACCTTGAACTCCAGCTCATCGGTGACTATGGTCTCCAGGCTGAAGGCGCCTATCATCCCGCCAAAGAGATCCAGGCTGGTTTCTACGACCCTCTCTCCCAGCTCAAAGGCACGGGGCAGAAGAGACTCGCGAAGGACGAGCGGCAGGTTGCCAGTGACCACGAAGCTGGGATAGATGCCAGCCTCAGCCAGCTCTTTCATGCTTCCTATGCGAAAGATCTCGTCGGCATTGGACTCAACGCGCCGGTCTATGCCCAGCATCTGCAAAGATCCCTTGCTAAGCTGATATCCTTCATCTTTAATGGGCGAATAGAAGAAATGAATATAATATCTGGTGCCAAGGATAAACTCCTGGATGGTGTACTTCTCTTCCGCTTTCATCTTCGAGAGCAGCTCATCTTTGGTCTTGGCAATGAAGAAGCCTCGCCCGCCTTTAGCACCGTGATATTTTATAATGACAGGACGGTCGATATCTTCCGCAGTCTCAAATCGCATGGGAACATTTACCCCGGCTTTGAGAAGCCATTCTCTTTCCATCTCTCGGTCGCTTTCCCAGGCTAAAACGCGCCGGTTTCCGAAGGTGGGAACGGCCAGCGACTCAAACTTCTCAATCCCCAGATACTCAACCAGAGAGCCATGCGGAATAATTATTACATTCTCGGCTACGAGATCTTCGGCATAATCCAGGAGTGCCTTATAGCTCTCCACAGAGAAGAATTTATCAGGCTTTGCTAAGGGAAAGGCATCGTAGAACCGAGGAGGCTGCCCGATGCAGATTCCAATGGTTTTGAAGCCCTCCATGCGCGCCCCATGAAAGATTTGCAGGCTGCTGTGTGAGCAGATGGTAGCAATGGTAAGGTCGTTCTTATCGTATCCCTTCAAAATCTTCTGAATATCTTCTTTAGAAATCATGGCGATGACCTTTGAAACAATCAGGTTGGCATGAAGGTAGATAAACCCTTTGTCTAGATCCCGCCGAAGATATCCCCTTTGGCACTCTCTCTTACCCCGGATCTTTCCATCTTCATGGTCGACTCCAGTGCTTTTCTATAGAACCGGTCCGTGTACTCCTTGGCCATCCTGCGAGCGGAAAAGCCTTGCCCGGCCATCTTGATAGCCTCCTTCATGACAGCCGTCCAGCCGTGCGAGACACCATCCTCGTCCACATCGTAGAACAGAGGCACAATATCCTTTTCCAGCAGATCGTAGATGGCCGCGCCGTCGCGTGCGTCCCTGTC
>JAQTYS010000196.1:3919-5208 GCA_028688175.1 Methanothrix sp.
CGATGATGCTCCCAGAGAACGCGGTCCGGTATCTCATCGACCAATTGCCAGGTTGCCGGCTGGTCGTGCTCCTCCAGCCAGGTTCGTCCAAGGTATCGGTTGAAGATCTCATCACCCAGACGCCGGTCAATCCAGGTGGGAACATGCACCCCATTGGTGATGTGCTCAATGGGAACTCTGTCCACCTCTAGTTCCGGCCAAAGCTGCTGCCACATATCCCGGCTAACTTCTCCATGCTTCTTGCTCACTGCATTTCTAAAAGCACTGCAGCGCAGGGCAAAGGCTGTCATATTAAAGCCCTCCGGTTTGGCCGGATTCATTCCCAGGCGAAAGAGTTCATCACGGGAGAGATCAAGTGTGGGAAGGTATGAGCCGAAGTATTTGTCCATCAATTTAAAGGAAAAGACATCATGGCCGGCAGGAACAGGCGTATGCGTAGTAAAGACCGTGGTACTGCGAACCTGATCGAAGGCATCCGCATAGCTCGCTCCTTCTTCCACCTTCTCCCTAATCCTCTCCAGGATGGCAAAGGCTGGATGGCCCTCGTTGCAATGAAGAACAGAGTAGTCCACACCCAGATGACGTAAGACGCGCACGCCGCCAATTCCCAGGACTATCTCCTGGCGCAGGCGCTGCTCCAGATCTCCGGTATAAAGCCGGTCGGATATGACACGATTCCAGGGGTCGTTGGCCTCGCTGGAGGTATCTATCAAGTAGAGGCTGGTCTTCCCCACCTGGACCATCCAGACCTCTAAATAGATCGGTGGGTCCATGATGGGCACTTTGATGGTGATCGGATCGCCATTAGCGTCTTCCATCTTTCTAATGGGTGCATTCTCCCGGTCCATCATCTCGCAGGCTCCCATCTGCCAGCCGTCCGGCGAGATCATCTGGCGAAGGTATCCTTGCGGGTACATGAACCCCACAGCCACAAGAGGTAGCCCCAGGTCGCTGCACTCCTTGAGAAAGTCTCCCGCCAAAAAGCCCAGGCCCCCTGCATAAAAGGGAAGGGCATGATGCAGCCCGTATTCAGCCGAGAAGTAAGCGATCTTGCACTTTTGCGGCTGAGCTACCCGGCTGCAAAACCAGCCGACTGATGGGTCCATGTAATTCTCAAAACGGGTCATGACCGACTCGTAATGCCTCATAAAGTGAGGGTCGGATGCGGCTGCCTGCAGAGCACCACCATCCATACGATTGATCATCTTTACGGGGTTGTGGTTGCTCAGATACCAGCCCCGGCGGTTGAGGAGCTTGAAGAGCGCCCGGCACTCGGGATGCACGCTCCC
>JAQTYS010000197.1 GCA_028688175.1 Methanothrix sp.
GCTACTGCAAGCTTGTTTTCAGCTTGGACGTAGTACCTTGGATATGCAACCGCTTCACCCGTGGAGAGAGCAACCAGGCTCTTCAGGCCCACATCTACACCAATAGCGGTCTTTGGCTCAATCGGAGATACATCTTCAACCTCAAATACCAAGATCGCATACCAGTGACCTAGATTATCTTTCTTGATGGTGCAGGTCTTGATCTTCCCCTCAACTTCCCTGTGCTTGAAGATCCTGATGGAACCTATCTTGGATAGAGTCAGTTTTGAACCATCGAGCTTGAATCCAACTTGCGGATAGGTGAACGACTTATACCAGCCTTTTCCTTTGAATCGAGGATATCCTGGTGCTTCGCCAGCTTTGACTCGTCTGAAGAATGCCTTGAAAGACTTGTCCAACCTGCGAAGAACATCTTGAAGTACCTGAGAAAAGACGACTTTGAAATTACCATCTTTTTTCTCGACAACCAGCATTGCTGCTTGATCTTCATAGCTTCGGCTGATGCCTTCTTGTTCGTAGGCATTCTTCCTATCAGCCAATGCTCGGTTGTAGAGATGCCTGCAAGTATCAAGAGTCAAGTCTAACGAAGCTTCTTGTTGCTTGTTAGGGTACATCCTGAACTTGTAGGCAGTCTTCATCCCTATCCCAGCTCCATCAAAATATTTATGGACACACTAACTAGATATCTATTTCGCTTCAGTTTCAAATGCATTAGGTACGGTATTCATCCCGCCCCCTAAAGGGAGCGGGTCTTCTGCCTGCTTTTCTATAATGCACCTAAAGGAAGAAAAACCCCGCCCCATCCTTCCTTGAGAAGCCATGATGCTACTGCTCATTTAAAGATCGTTTGAACCAAATCGACACGAGACTCAGAGAGCCAAAAAGAATGATTGCATTTGCAACGGCAACAATCAAGACAATGATTATTGACAACGGGTAGAGAGGATTAGTAAAAATAATTAATCCGGTGAGTCCCGAAAACAGAAATGACCGGCTTATCCATTTAGAAAGCTTGTCTTCGGAAAAGAGCCTTGATGCAGAGATAAGAGACAGACACATAAATAAATAGCCGATACCTTCTAATGCACCCGGAAAGGAATTAGGATAAGGTGGAGCAAAAATCCATAATGTCAGTCCGTCAGTGGAGTGACGAACGAGATTGGGCACCACAACAACTGCCTGAATGTAATAAAGGGTACTAATAATAATAGTATATGCAACGGCAAATACGACCGCAAGCAAACTCCATATTTTTTTCTCCTCAGAGGTAGATGCATGAAGACATACCATCATCATCAAAAAGAAAATAGTCAGCAAAAAACAAGGTATTATCCAAGCAATGAATGGCTCAACTTTAAAATTATCTGCATATGCTTGCATACCATGCCAGGGTGTATATAGTATCGGCTGATATAATCCAAAGGATATGGAAAACCATAATTCGGCAATGGCAGCTAAAATGGCTGACCAAAATCCAATCTGATGCACCTTGTTATTCTTTATTATCATGGCGCAAATTCTCTGTTTACTCTTTTATAGAGTTGACGCTAACTGCTCACTCTTAGAACAAAGAGGTTTGCATAGGTCTCTTGGTAGATCTAAGGCTGCACGCCATCTGACCCATACATTTAAGCTTCGAAATGAATATCTTAATATGTGATGCAATTGGAATTTAGGAAGGCTGTCAAAGAGGATGTTCCCAAACTGATAGCATTCCTCAAGGAGACAATTGTGGAGGTCTATGGTCAGATCTTGTCCTGGGAGGTTTTACAGCCCTGGGTGGAAGGTGACAGGCTTAATAGCGATGTCAACCAGCTATTGCCAAACATGATCCTTGCAGAAGAGGCGGGCGAGGTTTTGGCAGTTGCCGCCAACCTTGACGACATGGTAGCTTTTCTTTGGGTCCATCCAGCCCACCATCGAAAAGGCATAGGAAGCGTTCTGCTGGATATTGTTGAGACGGAGATCCGAAAATCAGGGTACGAGACGGCAAAGCTGGAATGTTTCAGCGATAACGACAAAGCCATGGGATTTTACCTGACCAAAGGCTGGAAGCTCCTCTGCGAAGAGATGGACGAAGAGGCAGGCGCCTTAAAGATGGTTTTGGAAAAGCCACTGATAAAGAAGAGTTAAAATGATAGCGCTTCCCAATGTTTGGTTATGGTTATCGGTGCTTGTCTCTATTCTGGTAACAATAACCAGCTTATCAGGAATATTTCTCGAGAGAACATATTTCAGAGAGGCAAAAGCATGGGCAGTTCAAGCCATTGGCCAGGATTACGCCAACCTGATAGTTGTTATTCTCTTACTGGTCAGCACTTATTATGTGTCAAAAAATTCACTAAGAGCATATCTGGTCTGGTTAGGTGCTTATATTTATATTATCTATGCATTCTCTATTTATGCTTTCGCAATTCACTTTAACTTTCTATTTTTAATATATATCATAATCTTAGGAGTGTCGTTTTTCACTCTGATTGGAGGATTTAGGGCAGTCGATACAGCAAATTTGTCAGCATCTTTTCTCATAAACACAAAGTCAAAGATAGTAAGCGCGCTGCTGATGATAATTGCAATTTTGTTTAGCTTATTGTGGCTGAGCGAAATAGTGCCCTGTCTTCTATCAAACGAGATACCGCCCAGCCTTGTTGAAACCGGATTATGGGTAAATCCGGTTCATGTATTAGATTTAGCTTTTTTATTGCCAGGCATGGTTATTACTTCAGTATTGCTCTGGAGGAGAAATATGTTGGGATTTCTCCTGGCTGTGCCTCTCTTGGTCTTTTCGGCGACAATGGGTGCAGGAATAATTTCCATGTTCATCATTTCTGCCATAATGGGTCTGCCAAGCTCCTTGCCCGCAGGGATGATTATTAGTTTAATAATGCTACTCAGTGTATATTTTTCGTATCTATTTTTAAGAGAAGTGAAAGAATATGATTATGACTATTGAAAAGTATCGTCACCCAGTCCTCTTCTACGGGTTGTCTACAGCTATTCCTTGGGCGTTTTGGTTCGCGGCTGCGTACATCAGCCACATCACTCCCATGAACCAGTTTTTAGCGACAGCGGTCGGCGTTCTGGGTGTTGTTGGGCTGTTTGGTCCGACTTTGATAGCATTCTGGATGATCTGGCCGGACGCTGAATTAAGGGATGATCTCAAAAGACGGTTGATTGGTCTCAAAGGTGTAAGGCCTATCTATCTCATTCTTACCTGTTTCCTCATGCTTACCAGCATTCTTCTGGCACAAGGAATTTCCCTGCTGTTAGGGTACAGCGCGGATCAGTTCAGTTTCTCGGGCATGTCGTCGTTCTCTGCCGGAATCTTCCCCGGGTGGTTCCTGCTCTTTCTCGCCCCCCTGGTAGAAGAATTGGCGTGGCACTCCTATGGCACCGACTGTCTGCGACAGCGAATGAACCTGCTTAAAGCATCCCTGCTGTTCGGCGTGTTCTGGGCGCTTTGGCACCTGCCGCTATCCTTCATTAAGGATTACTACCACAGCAACGTGGCTGAGATCGGGCTGCTGTACAGCCTCAATTTCGCGTTCAGCCTTATCCCCTATGTAATTCTGATGAACTGGCTGTACTACAAAACGAACCGCAGCATACTTGTTGCTATTGTCTTTCACATCACGGCAGGGTACTTCAATGAAGCATTCGCCACGCATCCAGATAGCAAAGTGATACAGACCGGACTTTTGCTGCTGCTGGCGATCGTGGTGATCATCAAAGAAAAGGATTTCTTCTTGCGGCGAGACTACCGGGAGGACAATTAGACCCAATTGAGAGGTCTCCATCTTAGTTCCACAGCAGAAAATATTGCTTCAGAACTCGAGATGAGCAAATCCCTGGTTAGGCAGTACGTCGAAATTTTCCAAATCATATCCTCGGCTCAAAGGTCCTCGCATCCAGCCTAATCTCATTCTGGCAGTAGCTGCAGATCGTCTCCAAAAAAGAGCCCTTCGCCAACGCGTCTTCCACCTCTTCCTGGGGTGTGAGATACTGAGTCATCTCCTCCCCGCATTTGGGACAGGTCACCTTGAGCCACTCCAACCGGGAGAGCTCTCGCAGGGTCTTGATGAGCAGGCCGATGGCATCAGCATATCTCTCCTCCCGAAAGAAAATAGGCCGCAGATGCTCGATGAGGAAGGGAAGCTTTGCGCCCTCCTCTTGCAGGGGGACGATGAGCAGATCCAGGCTGCGGGCGAAGCCGATCTCCTGGCAGAGATCAGGAGAAACAGAGCCTTCAAGGGTTAGCAGGGCTACCAGGCACTCAGAGTTGCGAAGTCCAAAGGAGACACGCTCCGCTTGAGAGATGGCAATAGACTGATTATAGAGAGCAACATAGCTTTCCAGACCCACCCGCCAAAGGGCGCGAGAGAGCTGCAAAGCCATATCCTCATCAGCAGGACTGTGGGAGATGTAGACTCTGGTGATCATCCTATTATTACCAGTGCGCATTCTAAAAAAGGCTGACCGTTGATATCAAGATTCCAGGAAGATATTCCACACTGCCCAGAAGATAGAAAGGGTGGCCACGAAAAAGATAGTATAAAGAGTATCCTGAGAGATATTCCATGCAAGAAGATTGGCCAGGTCATAGACCACGTAAAGTACAAAGGTTACGGCTATGCACCAGCCGTATATTTTCTTCTTGCGGATGGCCAGCACCACACCCAGGGCTGCTACGACCACCTCCAGCAGGATGGATAGCAAATGAAGCAGGTTCATTTTGATAACTCAAATAATAATTAATATTAGTAAGATATAAACGTATGGGATCAATCATGGAAATTGGTGATGAAATTTTGCTGTTTATTGGCTAAAAGATCCGTGAATTTTAGGGCAAATAATGGTGCCAGCCCAAGGTCTTGCCCACCATCCACTGATCAATAAATAACAATCCTAATGGCATAGCTTTAAGTGACTTAAGGCGATTATATCCATCTGAAGTCTCATGCCAACAGGTGTTTACGTCTGTCACTGCGGCCTGAACATTGCCGGCGTCTTGAACATGGATGACCTGAAGAGCTTTGCCGAGAAGCTGCCCGATGTGGCCATAGCTCGCGATCTGCAGTTCTCCTGCTCCGACATCGGCCAGGAGCAGATCCAGAAGGATATTGCTGAATTCAAACTTGATCGCGTGGTAGTGGCCGCCTGCTCGCCCCGTCTGCACGAGCCCACCTTTCGCCGGGCCATCAGCAA
>JAQTYS010000198.1 GCA_028688175.1 Methanothrix sp.
GGAAGGCCGTAGGGGCTGAAGTAGTTGTGCACCTCTCCTGGGCCCCCGCCGTGGGTGAAGATGTAATAGAGATGATCAGATAATAGAAGCGTCCTCCAAATCTGGAGAAGCCCCTGGTTTCGGCTCTCTTTGACAGGGGCCTCCAGCCTCTTCTGATAGATAAAGCCGGCCTGTTGCAGAGCGTTTCCCAGCCAGCAGCTAGTATCCCTCTCCAAATCAGCCCATGAGACATAATTGGGCACCGACAGCTCCCTTTCCGGGGGAATGGCTGCAATCTCGGCAGGGCTCGCAAAGCGGAGATTTTCATGTCTTGCGATCTCATCAGGCAGGTGGCGCAGGAAATCAAAGATGCCCGTTTCCACCCAATGATGCTCGCCAAAGGTCTCATAGTCGCAGAAGATGTTAATGCACTTACCAGGGGTCGCGGCAAGCCAGCCTGCATACTTGTCGGCGGTGAGGGGATACTCCTCCCAGCTGTGTGAGGAGAAGCGAAAACCGATGTCATCTGTGAGCTTGTAGTTTCGCAGGAGCAATGAGATTGCCGTCTTGGGCGGTCGGTAGACGTAGTTAGGATCGGCCATCATGCCTTCAGTGAACACCGCCTTGTATCCCATCTGCTCGACCATTGCAGCGATGTCGTCATTGTAAATCAGCTCGGTATTCTCGAAGGTGGTAGGACGCAGCCCAAAGATATCCCAGATAAGCTCTCTATGCATCTTAACCTGCTCGAAAAACTCGCTCTTGTCCTCGTAAAGGCTTGCCAGAGAGTGATAGTAGGTCTGCTCCATCACTTCTACTCCTCCGCTCTCCACCAACCTAACGAAGGAGTCCAGAACCTCGGGACGATAAGCCAGGCATTGCTCCAGGAATACCCCGGAGAAGCTGTAGGCGACCTTGAAAGGCCTATCCGATCCCTCATGCTTTCGGATGCCCTGCAGGATCACCTCGTTGGCAGGCAGATAGCATTTGTCGGATACTCGCTCAAAGATCCTCCTATTCTCAGAATCATCGAAATAGAAATCATGCAAATTGGGCACAACTTCCTTTAAAGGTGAGCCGTCCCAGAAGAAATTCTTCTTGAGACGGAGGGGCTGGTGGACCTCAAAGCATAGGGATACAAGAGTCATGCTCTCTATTTGGCTGCAAAATATTTACATCCTTCGCGCGAGCTTGCCAATTATGCTCAATTGAGCAAAATGCTTAAATACTTGGTCTGGATTCTTAATTGCTCCAGTGGGGGAATCAGGTAAATGTTATTTGGAATGACAATGATAAAAGTTAGCGGCGGCCAGGAAAGATCGGTTTATAATCACCTCCAGAAAAGGCCGGAGGTAAGGGACGTCTATCGTCTCTTTGGAGAATATAGCTTCTTTTTGGTTATGCAGGCGGAAGAAAAAAATGGACTATCCAGAATGCTCAGCGAGCTGAAAGCTCGGGAAAATGTCATCAAGACCGGGCCCGTCCTTCTCACCGCAGAAGAGGGCGGCCCGGAGAGACGCAGAAGAGATCTTGCTGTCGCTTCGGCATAGATTTTTGGCGAAAACCCAGCTCGCAGGACGTGAATGTGCTTACTCTTTTAATTTCCTAATCTGTTCCTCCGAACAGCTTGGCTCGATAAGAGGCGCAAACTTGGTGCCGTAGTAGATTATGCCCTTCTCGCCTTCTTTTCCCAGGATGCGAAATACGGGCCGAACACGCATGCCGATCTTCACACCAGCCGAGCTGGAGACGATCTGGCCGGTAACCTTCGGCCCCTCATCCAATTGAATGATGGCCAGATTATAGGGCGTCAGCCTCTCGAAGTCCTCGGTGGCGTTATAGATGGTAGTATAGGTAATGATGGTACCTGTTCCCTTGAAGGTGTACTCCTCTAAATGCGCCCCGCGACGGCAGTTGGGGCAGAGGTTTCTGGGAGGAAAGAAGTATTCATTGCAGCAAGTACAGTGTGTCCCGGAAAGATTGTACCTTTGCGGTATGCTTCTCCAGAATCTGGGCGCTTGGTTTGTCATCATCACCTCGAAAATATGTGAACCAGGGCAGTTCCGCCCGATCCGCCCACATTATGGGCAAGACCAATCTCAGCCTCATCCACCTGACGCTTGCCCGCTTTTCCGCGAAGCTGCAGGACGATCTCGTAAGCCTGCTTTATTCCTGTGGCACCCACTGGATGGCCGCATGCCTTGAGCCCTCCGGAGGTGTTGATGGGCAGGATGCCTCCCAGGGCGGTCATTCCTTCCTCTGTGGCTTTTCCGCCCTGGCCCTTTTCCACGAATCCCAGGTCCTCTATGGCCAATATCTCCGCGATAGTGAAGCAGTCATGCACTTCGGCCACATCAACCGCTCGAGGCTCGATTCCGGCCTGGGTAAATGCGGCCCGCCCGGCATGGACGGTGGCATCCAGAGTGGTCAGATCGCGACGATCATGCAAAGCCAGAGTATCACTGGCCTGGGCACTGCCCATGATCTTTATAGGGTCTTGTGAAAACCTTCTCGCCATTTCTGTGGGGGCAAGCACCAATGCCGCCGCCCCATCGGAGATGGGAGAGCAGTCCAGGACATGAAGTGGGTCAGCCACCATGGGAGACTTGAACACATCATTGATTTTAATCTCCATATGATACTGAGCTATGGGATTCATGCATGCATGGTGGTGATTTTTCACAGCCACCTGGGCCATCTGTTCATTGGTTGTGCCGTAGCGACGCATATGCAGCTTGGCAATCATGGCATAGAGTGCCGGAAAGGTGGCACCAAAGAAGCATTCCCATTCCCGGTCGGCGGCCGAAGCCAGCGCGTCGGCGGCCGTGCCGGTGGAGACATCGGTCATCTTCTCTACCCCCGCCGCGATGACAATATCGCTATAGCCGCTGGCCACCGCCAGCACCGCCTGGCGCAGCGCCAGGCCTCCGGAAGCGCAGGCCGCTTCCACGCGCGTGGAGGGCACATGAAGGCGAGAAAGGCCAGCGCAGTCGGCGATTAGCGCCCCGATGTGCTCCTGCTCAATGAACCGCCCGCCGCTCATGTTGCCTACAAAGAGAGCGTCGATCTGCTCACCGGTGATCTCGGCATCCTCAATGGCCATCACACCGGCCTCAGCGATCATGTCGCGCAAAGAGACATCCCATCGCTCTCCGAACTTGGTGCAGCCTACACCAATTATGGATACGGATCTCATATTCTCAGCTTGCCCTTATGCTTGGCATACATGGCATAATCAAGATACTCGGCCTCACCGATGTAGTCACGAACGCTGTAAGTGCCACAGCGGATATCGTCTATTTTGTCTTTCACACTTATGCTGAAAGCATCGCTTCCTGCTCCCGAGCCGAAGCTGGTCACAAAGATGCGCTCACCGGGGCGGGCGACGTCTAAAGTCGCAGCAAGGCCGATGAGGCATGACGCCGAGTACGTGTTTCCAATGAGGGGCACAATCAAACCCGGCTCGATCTGCTTTTTAGAAAATCCCAGCATCTTAGCCACACGCACGGGAAACTTGCCATTGGGCTGATGAAAGACCGCATAATCATAATCCTCGGGCGCGCTGTGCATGCGTTCCAGAAGCCCGCGAGCGGCGCCGGTCACATGCTTGAAGTAGGCAGGCTCGCCCGTGAATCGCCCACCATGTTCAGGATAAGGCATGCCCTCCCGCCTCCAGAAATCAGGTGTATCGGAGGAGAAAGAATAAGTGCCCTCAATCTCGGCTGCCACGTCCCGGCTGCCTATTACATACGCAGCTCCACCAGCCGCGGCTGTATATTCCAGCATATCTCCAGGAGCTCCCTGGCTCACATCCGCGCCGATGGCCAGGCCCAGATCGATTAGATTGGAGCTGACAAGTCCCAGACATGCCGTAAGAGCAGCGGTGCCCGCTTTGCAGGCAAACTCGAAGTCTGCAGCCGTGAAAGAGGATGAGGTGCATACGGCCTGGCCTACGATGGTGGCGGTGGGCTTCACAGCATAAGGATGGCTCTCCGAGCCGGCATAAATAGCACCAATTCGTTTCGGATCGATCTTCGCGCGCTGCAAGGCATTTCTGGTCGCCTCCACAGCAATGGTTACGGTATCCTCATCCAGATCAGGCACCGATTTCTCAAATACGCGAAGGCCCTCTGTGATCTCCTCTCCGTCACCCCAAACCCGAGCGATCTCGTCCAACCTTATACGAAATCGCGGGATATAGACCCCATAACTTACAATACCAGAGACCAAAAGATTTCACCCTTTGCTCAATGCGCTGGTGAGTTCGTCAACGGAAAAATGTGTCGTTAGAAGGGGAATGTTCTCGACCTGTGCTATTTTGATAGCAATAGGGTCGACCTCGGAAGGCATTATCCCCTGCAAGACTACCGCACCGGGCTTGAGGTTGCTGACCCGCACGGCCACCATGGGCGATTTGCCGGAGTGGGCACCGGTGAATATCAGGGCGCGGGCAGTGCTGCGCCCGTAGATCTTCTGGAACTGGTCGGGAAGCATCTCAATAATGGCCTTCATGCTATCTATTACCGTGTAGCCCCAGATGGTGATATCCGTGCGGCCGAAGATGACCTGTGCATTGAGTCTTTCGACAATGGTCGCGAGGTGAATGGGGTCCTGGTACTCGCAGACGCTGCAGATGGAGTCCAGGCCTAAAATGTCGCCCCACATGTTCTCATAAGCACGAAGAACATTGCAGCCGCGGCTTTCGTCTATACGCAGGAGAGCATCAATGATCTTGCTCACGATCATTATGCCGGGGGACTTTCTCCTGCCACTCTCATAATCAGAGATGACAGAAGGAGACATGCCCATGTGATTGGATAGGTCGGTCTGGGTTATGGCGAAGTTCCTGCGCCATTTCCTCAGGGTATCACCAGGGCTCTGGGAAAGGGTGATCTCTCCAGCGATCTTCTCAGCCAGTAATCCTCGTGCGTTGGAGATCTCCCCACCGGAATTCATAAAACAACAACTGGTTAAACTAGGATATAAATCTAGCGAAAATAATTCGGCATTCAACGTATGAATTGCATCGATAAAATATATTTAAAAATGAAGTGCGTCGACCGGGATTCGAACCCGGGTTGTAGGCTTGCTTCGCAGATATTGTGATCTGCCTGGAAGGCCCAAGTCATAACCACTAGACCATCGACGCCCGCGTCCTTAGGTGGCAGAGGTTGAACTTAACTGTTTCGATTGAAAGACC
>JAQTYS010000199.1 GCA_028688175.1 Methanothrix sp.
GACATATTTTAATCTACCTGTGCCTGACGGAGGATTGCTCTATATACTGAAAAGCTTAGGATTAAAAATGTGAATATTAGGATAATATGAATAATAAAAATTTAGGAGAAACTTGGAAAGTACAGTAGTAAGTCTTGAATAATATCATGCTCATTTTATGGATGAATGCCATATTTGCGGGCGACCTGAGCTAGTGGCTTGCCAGACTTAAGTTCTGCCAGTACTGATATCTTAGAGTCTCGGTCATAGCGCCGCCTTATCTTTTTCATTCACTTCCTTCCGTGAGGTGGCATTGCTTAACGTTTTGTCCACTTGGAGGGGTTCACTCCAATCTCCTGCAGTTCAAATATCTCCATGGCTTTGTATCCTCCTTCTTCTCAAAGAGGTATTGGATACAGGGACTTAATATCATTTTACAGAAAAGAAAGTACACGACCATCTGAAACCCAAGAAAGAGCAAAGAAGATCGGTAGTTGATACTTACTGGTTAGAACTTTGGTACCCTTATTTGTAGTCCAGATCTCTGGCTTTTGCGAAGGCCGTTTCTGCAGCGCTGTTATTACCGAGCGATCTTAGTGAAAGGCCTATGTTGTAATATGCCGGCGCAAAATTTGGATTAATATCGATGGCATTATTATATGCTTGGATGGCTTCGTAATGTTTGTTCTGTGCTTCAAGAGCATTGCCCTTATTGTTCCACAGTGAAGCATGACGTGAATCAATTTTGATAGCATTATCATAGTCTTGGATAGCTTTAGCATAGTTGTGCAATGCAGCCAAAGCGATACCTCTGCCATTCAATGCACAGATTTTTTTAATTTCATTAGGATCAGATTGGATAGCTCTATCATAGGCTGCAATGGCTTTGATGTAGTTTCCCTCTTTGGTGTAAATTAATCCTAATCCAATGTTGCATTTGACCGGATCAAATGAACTAATATTTTGGAAAATACCCTTAGCTTCCTTAATTCCATTTTCTTTTATAAGAAAGAATGCCAAATCGGTGAGTAAATTTAATGGTTTATGATAATTTCGGTCAGTTCGAATTGCATCCATTGCTCTCTTCTTTGATTCTTCTAAATCTGCGATATTTTCTGATATGCTATACCTGAGGTAGGCGTTTTCTCCTTGTATAAGATATTTGAACGCCTGCCAATTCTGTGGAAGATTCCTTGATACCATATTATCCCCAAGATAATAAAATGCAATGCGAAAAGCGAGATCTTTAACCATGGGGGGTATATTCTCATCCACTGAGCTATCTCCTGTCAGACTCGTTCTTATGTCCACGGGAATGACCCTGGACGATTTGTGATCTTCGATAGACGCCAATAGAATTAAAGTTGAGTTATATTTTTGTAGACTTCCTGTTATTATGCTTGGCGATTCTCCAAACAAGCTCTTTATAAAAAGAAGTAACTTGCCTACCGAGGTATCGCGCAGGCCTATTGGACCTATATTCGTTAAAACAATATCCATCGACCCGGTTGCAGGAAGAATGACGCCAATTGTCCCAATTGCCCCACTAATGTCGTTCGGTAATAATTCATAGTTTGGTAAAGCACGATTGTCGATAGGGATACCAGAAGTGATGTCAGAAGGGATTTCCATCGTACCCGCCTTATCATCGATTTCTTGAATATTATAGAGCTCGGCATAGAGAAGCTGAGTAATGGATGTACCACTTAAGTTGCTATTTAAGCCAGAAATTTCGAACGGCTGTATGGTTACCCCACTAACCCCGCTGAAAAGCCAAATAACTACATTCAGCGCTAATAGAAACAGAAATAGAAATGAGATAAACCTGAACGTAGAGATTAATATCGTCACCCACAAATCAACAAAAGCGAGAAGATTCTTAGCAATGTGAAATATTCTTTTTGATATTTTTTTGGCAGAGCTAAGATCCGAGAATTTTGGATCTGTAAGTTCATCGATTGCCCATGGATCATCGCCCCTAGGAGTCCTATCTCTTGGCATAATACCTCATGAATTTCAATGCACGGTCATTGGATAAAGGATTTTCCGGAATCCATTAGCAATTCACAAAAGTACTGAAGCTTAAATCTTTGCTTATTTTGGAACAATTACATTCAACGAACTTTGCGGTTACTGAAGAAGAGGCCGTGGCTTTGGAAGAATTGCCCTATCAAACGCTAACGCAGATTTACACCCTTGATCAGTTGGCTGCTGACATAAGCAAAGATAATGCTACCACCAAAAACCTGCTTAAATCCATCCATCCCAGAGGCCAGGCCATCATCTTTGGCCCTCCCGGCACCGGCAAGACCTTCCTGGCCGAACACCTCGCCCACCACCTGGTCAGCGGCGGCGACGGACTTGTGCAGCTGGTTCAGTTCCATCCGGCTTATGCTTACAAGGATTTCATCCAGGGAATCCGGCCCCAGGCCCGACCGGACGGCACTTTGGAATACTCCGTTGTTCCTGGCAGGTTCCTCGAATTCTGCCGGAAGGCCCAGGAAAGAGACGGCATCTGCGTCCTCATCATCGATGAGATCAACCGCGCCAATCTATCTCGCGTCTTCGGAGAGATGATGTACCTTCTGGAGTACAGGAACAAGGGCATACCACTCTCGGTTGACGGCACTCTTTTCAGGATACCGGAAAATGTGCGCATCATCAGCACCATGAACACCGCCGACCGCTCCATCGCCCTGGTGGACCATGCCCCGCGACGCAGGTTTGCATTTATCCAACTGAGTCCCGACTTCGATATCCTGAAGAGATATCACGCCAGAGAAGATACGGACTTTCCAGTAGAGGCCCTCGTTTCGGTTCTGATCAACCTGAACAAGGATATCAAAGATCCTCATTATGATCTTGGCATCTCCTATTTCCTCCGAGAAAATTTGAAAGAGGAGATGGAAGGCATCTGGAGGATGGAGATAGAGCCTTATCTCGATGAGTACTTCTTCGATAACCGCAAGAGCGCCGACAAATTCCGCTGGGATAGCATCAGATCCGTCCTTGGATTTTGATTTCAATGAGTCCGGAACCCAGAGTCATTGAGCTCTTTGAGTATAATCCGCAGGAGGTAACTCGCCAGCAGTTGCCGCTGGAGGCGGCGGAGCTGATCCGGCGAGAGTACTCGAACGTAATCAAAGTGGAGGCGACCTCTTTTCTCCCTGACTCCAACTGGAAACTGATGGTGCTGGGCGTCGTGGGCTACTTTCCCTTAACTTCGCAAGTAGGACTGAGGCTGCTGCCTAAAGTGCCCATTGAGAATATATTTCGCATGCTGGAATATGCTTACGATCTGCAATGCTTTAATCTTCTGAAAGGGCTGATAGATTGCTCCAGCCTGGAGGACTTCTACGATCTTCTGGCAAGGCTCCTCGCGGTCCAGGTCCTAAGCCGGGGGCGCAGAGGTTTTTATCGAGATTATCAAAAGCGATTAGAGAAACTTCCTTTTGTTCGCGGGCGTCTGGACCATCGAGCTGCCAGCCAGAGGCCCTGGGAGACGAGGATTGCCTGCCACTTCGAGGAGCATACTCCGGATTTGGATGAGAATCAAATCCTGGCCTGGACGCTGCTACAGATCCTGCACAGCGGCTTATGCACACAGCGGTCGCTCCCACTGGTACGACAGGCCTTCCGAGATATGGCGGGCTTTGTGGAGCTTCGCCCCTGCCAGCCTGAAGAGTGCATTGCCAGGTACTACAGTCGACTAAACCAGGATTATCAGCCCATGCACGCACTCTGCAGATTCTTCCTGGAGCACCTGGGTCCGGGCCACGAGACGGGAGACCATGAGATGATGCCCTTCCTGGTGAAAATGGATCGCATCTTTGAGCTGTTTGTAGTCAGGTGGCTGGAGAAGCATCTTGCATCAGGATTCTTGATTCAGTCGCAAGAACAGGTGATAATCGATGCCAATCTTGATATAAAATTCAAGATAGATATATCAATAAACGACGAAAGAACTGGACGCTGCGTCTTTGTAATGGACACGAAATACAAATCGGAGCAACCGTCTGCATCGGACATTCAACAGGTGGCAGCCTATGCAGAGACTAAGGACTGCCGGGATGCGATTCTGGTCTATCCGGTGAGCTTAGGTCAAAATCTAAGCGGCAAAGTCGGCCGGATCAATATCCGAAGCGCTGTATTTTCCCTGGATGGAGATCTGGAAAATGCGGGCAACATGTTTGTTAAGGATCTATTTGGGCCAGGAGCGAAAGAAGATACTGGCTAGAGCCGCATAGCGAATCTCAAGAGATTTGAGTCTTTAAACTGGGATGCGATACGTTTGGTTGTAATAAAATTTAAATAGTTTGGTTGTAGGATATCACTATCTAAATTCAGGGAATGTTATATGGATACTTCAATTTACGCAGTAAATGCGCTAACATTAATGGGCCTGATCGGTTGCCTGATCGGTTCCGTTCTGATGTTAATTAGCGCGTTACGATTAATATAATCATATTCTTAGCTGGATGCATTGTGGTGTCACAATATTATAATAATCCGAAATATCGAAATTCTGAAGGATTAAATTCATATGATTGCGACAAGATTTATATGCACATAGCACTTAATTAACGATTGTGATGCAGAATAATTATTAGCTAATTTGAGGGTCCAATGCAGATGAAATCGCCATGTGAGCAGATCGTATGGGATATCCTGCCCAGTATCAGGGCGGCAATCGCTGAAGAGCTGATCAAGAGAGGAATATCTCAAAAAGAGGTCTCCAGGATGCTGGGCATCACGCCTCCGGCTGTGTCCCAGTACGTCTCCAAGAAGAGAGGCTACAATATCGAATTTAGAGAAGACATCCGCCAGTCCATCGGAGCGCTTGCCGACGACCTGATCGAGGAAAGGGTAAAAGGCAATGAACTCGTGCCCAGGATCTGCCAGATCTGCCGAATGCTGCAAGATGATGATGCAGCGTGCATTTCCACCAAATGCAAGGGACTGTGAAATGAATCCGGCCAATAAGCTGGAAGACCTGAAAAAGAGGATTGCAGAGAAAGGAAAGCTCCTGGTGGCCTACTCCGGCGGCGTGGACAGCAGCCTTTTGGCCAGGGTGGCACATGATGTTTTGGGTGGCAATGCTCTGGCCGTGATCCTGGACAGCATTGTCATGCCCAGAAGCGAGCTTGAGGGTGCAAAAGAGCAAGCAAGATCC
>JAQTYS010000200.1 GCA_028688175.1 Methanothrix sp.
TAGGCCCGGTCGCATCCTTGCGGGCGGACGAGGCCAACCCCATCATCATCGGCGATAGGTGCAACATCCAGGACGGCGTTATCTTCCACGGCCTCATGGGAAGCTCCATAAATCTGGGAAGGCAGATATCCATTGCACATGGTGCCGTAATTCATGGGCCCATGAAGATAGGGGATGAGAGCTTCGTGGGATTCAACTCCGTAGTTCATGCCTCAACATTGGGCAAGAAGTGCTTTGTCGGCCACGCGGCTGCGGTTATTGGCGTCACACTGGCAGACGGCAAGTTCGTGCCGCATGGCGCCCTTATTGATACGCAGGAGAAGGCCGATCTGCTGGGATCTGTTCCCGAGAGCCTCAAACACTTCAATGCGGAAGTGGTCGAGGTTAACTGCGAGTTTGCCAAAAGCTACCGAGTCAGGAAAAAATCCTGCGTGGGAGATTAAGCGCTGAGGAATTATTTCGAATCTGTTCTCATTTTTTATCCGTCCCCTTCGGACAAGAAATATATACACCCCTAGCCCTAAGCCCCACTCTAGCTTTAGGTGATTGATAATGGCAAAGATCAAAGCTGGCGTCTTAGGTGCCACCGGTGCCGTGGGGCAGCGCTTCATTGAAGGACTGAAAAACCATCCCTGGTTTGAGCTGACCAGCCTCGCCGCTTCGGAGAGAAGCGCGGGCAAGAAGTACAAAGAAGCCGCCAAGTGGCGCCTGGAAAGCGAACTTCCCGATGATATCGCGGAGATGACTGTAGTCAACGTCGACCCGCGAGAAGTCGATGCGGATATTGTCTTTTCCGCGCTTCCAGCTGCAGATGCTCAGACGGTTGAGCCCGCCTTCGCGGCTGCGGGAATGGCCGTGGCCAGCAATACCAGCTCCTATCGCATGGTGGAGGATGTGCCGCTGCTTATCCCGGAGTGCAATCAAGAACACCTTGATATCATCAAAGTGCAACGCGAAAAGCGAGGCTGGGAGGGATACCTTACCACCAACCCCAACTGCACAACAGTTATGTTCACCCTGCCGCTAAAGCCGCTCATGAAGTTTGGCATCCAGAGTGTGCATGTGGCATCCATGCAGGCCGTATCCGGAGCCGGCTACGAGGGTGTGCCATCCATGGCCATCCTGGGCAACGTCATTCCCTATATCGGTGGCGAGGAAGAGAAGGTAGAGACTGAGCCGCAGAAGATTTTGGGGCATTTTGATGGCAATAGAATCGTGAACGCGGATTTTTCCATCAGCGCCAGCTGCCATCGCGTACCGGTCATGGACGGGCACACCGAAGCCATCTGGGTGACCATGAGGGACAATCCCACACCAGAGGAGGTCAAGAAGGCCATGCAAGACTTCGATGCGGGCCTGGGAGATCTGCCAACCTCTCCCAAGAAAGCGATCATCGTCAAGGATGAGCCGGATCGACCCCAGCCCAGGCTCGATCGCGGCCGGGGTAATGGCATGGCCGTCTCCGTGGGACGGATCAGGTCGGGAATCAGGTTCATCTGCATGGGCCACAACACCGTGCGCGGCGCAGCGGGCGCAAGCATTCTCAATGCCGAATTGCTGGTGAAAAAAGGCCTGCTCTGATGCTGATCCTTGCCTGGGAGGTGACGGCAGCCTGCAATCTGTCCTGCGGCTACTGCCGCGCCTCTGCCTCCTCTATGCCCGATGTGGATGAGCTTTCCACAGTGGAGGCACTTTCCTTTCTGGACAGCATTGCCGCTTTAAAGCCCATGCTGATCTTAAGCGGGGGCGAGCCCTTGCTGCGGCCCGATATCTTTCAGATAGCACGCCATGGAAAAGCGTTGGGCATGCGTGTCTCTTTGGCCAGCAATGGGACCACCATTACACCGCAGGTGGCAGACGAAATTGCTGCCAGCGGCATCTCGCGAGTCAGCATAAGCCTGGACGGCGCGTCGTCCGAAAAGCATGACCAGATCCGCGGCAAAGGAAGCTTTCAGGCAGCCATGCGAGGGATAGAAAATTTGCGCGGTAAGGTCGACTTTCAAATCAACAACACCCTCACAAGCAAAAATGAGTCTGATGTGGCGACAATCTTCGATCTGGCCCAAAGAGTGGGTGCTTGCGCCCTACATTTCTTCTTCCTGGTGGCCACGGGCCGGGGCCGGGAAGCTGATCTCATCTCTCCACAGCGGCAGGAGCAGCTCCTCAGAGAGATCGACCGGGAGCGAGCGCTTCGGTCCCTGGAGGTGCAGGTCACCTGTGCGCCCCAGTATGCCCGCATAAAAAAGCCAGAAAGAGGCCGCGGCGGCGGCTGTCTGGCCGGGAAGAGCTTCGTCTTTGTCTCCCGAAAGGGCGATGTCTATCCCTGCGGCTATTTTCCTCTGAGAGCGGGAAATATCAGGGAGAAGAATTTTATAGAGATATGGGAGAATGCTCCTGAGTTGATGGCATTGAGAGAGAGAAGACTCAAGGGCAAATGCGGGCGGTGCAGCTACTCTGCGATCTGCGGAGGTTGCCGGGCGCGGGCCTACGCAAATACCGGCGATTTCCTGGCTGAGGACCCAGCTTGCATCCTGGAAGTGTAACCATGGATGAGATTGATTTAGTGCTGCTCTCTGCCGTGCAGGACGGTTTTCCTATAATGCCCAGGCCTTTTTCGGATTTGGGAGCGGCGACGGGCCTTGATGAGGAAGAGGTGATAATGCGGATGGCCGGCCTGCAGAAGGATGGGCTGGTACGCAGGATCGGCCCGATTCTCGATCTGCGCAAATTGGGCAGGAGTGGAATGCTGGCTGCCCTCAAGGTATCACGGGAGGAGGCTGATCGTGCTGCTCAAATTATCAACGAGTATCCAGAGGTCTCGCATAACTACCTTCGGCCCGATGAGAGCGGCTACAATATCTGGTTTACCGTCTCTGCCTCTGAGGAGAGAATCCAGGAAATATTGCAGGAGATCAGAATCAAG
Organism: Methanothrix sp.; assembly: GCA_028688175.1. Lineage (GTDB taxonomy): Archaea > Halobacteriota > Methanosarcinia > Methanotrichales > Methanotrichaceae > Methanothrix. The sequence continues at coordinate 2,924 of JAQTYS010000200.1, forward strand.
ACGGGCCGAAAGATGCTGGTGTTGCCTACACTGCGCATATTCAAAATCGGCGTTAAGTTCGACATTATTTGATAATTTGATATACCTGGAAGAGCATCGATTACATAGGCCCAATGCCCGGGCTGCCGGGCGAGGGGCGGATAATCAAGGAGCGGATATATTACGGCTAAACCAATTCTGATGGACTTTTATGCGGACTGGTGCGGACCATGCAAGATACAAGGCCCCATCTTCGAGGATCTGGCTAAAGACTACAGCGATAAGGTGGAGTTTAAGAAGATCAACGTAGACAAAGAGGGGGATCTGGCCGCTGAGAAGGGCATCATGGTTGTGCCCACTATTATACTGGAGAAAGACGGCAAGGAAGTGCAGAAGTGGATGGGCGTCACTTCCAAGGAAGAGCTGATAAAAGCCATCAATAAAGTTCTGCAGTGAGCGCCAAGAATGCCAGCACTGCCAAATGGGGTGTTTGAAGGATAATGACGGGCGGTGACTATAGTCTGGAGGCGGTGCGCAGGATCAACAGCAGAGGCGGCATTGCGCCTCATCTCGCCCTGCGCTTCGACTCTCATCTCTTTTCCATAGACACCAGCCGCGCACCCAAAGCCAGTGTGCAGTCCGATGCTTATCTCATAACCCATGCCCATAGCGATCATTATGGAAAATCGGCCATGAACTCTCCACAGGCCGTGGCTTCGGTAGAGACGGCACGGGCTTTGGAGATTCGCTATGATCGGGAGTACAAAGGCCGCACCTTCAAAGTGGGGCAGAGCATCGTCATCGATGAAGTCGAAGTGAGCACCCATGCCACAGGTCATACCATTGGCTCGGCTGCGTTCTCCTGGCAGACGGAGACCGGAGAGAGGGTGGTGGTGACTGGGGATGTCAAAGACTACCGGCATCTGCCAAAATGCGATTTTCTGGTCACGGAGGCCAACTACGGCGATCCCTACGATCCGTCCTGTATCTTTGAGGATGACCTGGCCGGATTTTCCGAAGCCCTGGAAGACGGAGCGAGCTTTGGTGCCTATGCCTTCGGCAAAGCCCAGCGGGCGGTGGCTCTCATGAGGGCCATGGGCTACAAGGATGAGATCGGCATGGACGAGAAGAGTCTGGTCCTGACCCGAGAGCTGATGAAAGATGCAGCCGGGCCGCTCACCGAGGTAAATGGGGATATATCCAATGTGGTCACCCCCTGGAATTTGCATCAGGTTCGCTGCCGCAACAAATACTTCCTCACCGGAAGAAGGGACACATCTTATCCCACCATTCAACTCTCCGATCATCTGGATTTTCGAGGCCTGATGAAGATGATCGAGCACGTCTCGCCCAAAGAAGTGCTGGTCTACCATCCCGCTGGAGAGAGGGCCAGTTTGCTGGCGCACCACCTGCAGGAGTGCGGCCTGGAGACGACATCGTTGGACCTGATTGAGAAGTTCGTACGATAAATATAATTATCATTAGGAGGACGCGATATTGGTGGACCTCTTCGGTAAGAAAAAGCTAGAAGATCGCATTTTGGAGCTGCAGGCAGCTCTAGCTAAGCTGGAAGTCGAGAAGGAGCAGCTCCTGCGAACCCTGGAGAAGCGGGACGAGAAGATATCCAAACTCACCTCAGCTAATCAGCAGGCCAATCTGGCCCTCAAAGCTGCCGAACAAAGGGCCGCAGCCATCTCCCCGGCCCCAGCTCTGGCGCAGTCTGCTGCTGATGCCAGCGATGGGCAAAAGCCGAAGGGAAGAATACTGAGCCTGCGAGAGATGGACCTGCTCATAGAGAGGCTTAAGGCCTGTCGCTCTCCTAAGGATGATCTCCTGGTCTCCTGTTACCCAGAGACCGTTTCAGAGGACGTAGGGTTTGCACGGCAAATTAGAACGGCAGCATCTGCCATTAAATCCAAGCGAGGCGGAATAATCCTGCATAGTCCCTTGCTTTTCACCCTACTGCTCGTCCCGCCTTTTCCCATCCAGGAGAGCCTTACCAGGGAAGGGAGCGCCTTTGCTCTCGATCCCCTGGAGGAGATGATGGACACACCCGTGCTCATCATCTCTGCTCATGCCGGAGAGACCTTCCTGGGGGTGGCCTTGAGCCACGAAGGCTTTGAGGTGGAAGAGATGGTGGAGAGCTCGGTAATAGGAAAGCACTCCAAAGGCGGCTGGAGCCAGAAGAGGTTTGAGAGGCTGCGTGAAGAGGAGATCAAG
>JAQTYS010000201.1 GCA_028688175.1 Methanothrix sp.
TGCTGGCGGATGGCATTGCCATACTGGTGGGCTCCTGGGCCACCAACGTCATTCCCGTACATCTGGTAAAGATCGTCAGCGGATTGGTTTTCATCCTCTTTGGCATTCTAATATTGAAGGGCGACAAGGATGATGATGTGGAGGAGAGCAACCTCTCTGCAAAGAGAGCCTTTGCATCAGGATTCACCATGATCTTCCTCTCAGAGTGGGGGGATAAGACTCAGATAGCTTCCGCCCTCTTCGCTACGGAATACAATCCTCAAATGGTCTTTATCGGCGTCATGATTGCGCTCTTGCTTCTGTCCATCATGGCCATATTCCTGGGCAAGTATCTTTCCAGCAAGATCGATCGCAGGGTGATTACCAAAGTAGGTGGCGCCCTATTCTTGCTGATAGGCCTGTCTTTCCTGCTATCTGCTTATGCAACGTCAGGGTTTGTTAATGTACTTTGAAAAAAGTCATCATTTTGAATACCGCAGCAATGCTGTAGGTATTCAAAATAATTTCAGAGGATTATCTCAATATCCAGCTCTTCGGCCAGCTCTTTGTAGCGGTTCCTGATGGTAACCTCAGTCACGCCTGCCACATCGGCTACCTCGCGCTGCGTCCTTCTGTCTCCACAGAGGATGGAAGCGATGTAGATGGCAGCCGCGGCCACGCCCGTGGGCCCGCGCCCGCTGGTGAGCTCCTTTTCTGCGGCCTGACGCAGAATCTCAATTCCCTTGGCCTGTACCTCGCCCTTCAGATTCAGGCCTGAACAGAAGCGAGGAATGTAGTCAATGGGGCTTGTCGGCATTAGCTTGAGTGCCAGCTCACGGGATACAAATCTGTAAGTTCTGCCGATCTCCTTTCGAGATACCCTGGAAACCTCGGCAATCTCATCCAGTGTACGGGGCACATTGCATTGCCGGCAGGCAGCATAAAGCGCTGCTGCAGCCACGCCCTCAATGCTCCGCCCGCGAATGAGGTTCTTGTCCACGGCCTTTCTATATACAACGGCTGCCGTCTCTCGCACATTTCTGGAAAGACCCAGGGCAGACGCCATCCTATCCAATTCGGAAAGCGCGAAAGCCAGGTTTCTCTCGGTGGCATTGCTCACCCTGATGCGGCGCTGCCACTTTCTCAGCCGGTACAGTTGAGCGCGGTTCTTGGAGGATATGGTCTTGCCGTAGGAGTCTCTGTTTCTCCAATCGATCATGGTGGAGAGGCCCTTATCGTGGATGGTGTAGGTCATGGGCGCTCCCACTCTGGACCTCTTCATGCGCTGGTCATGGTCGAAGGCTCTCCACTCCGGCCCCTGGTCGATGAAGTTCTCGTCGATGACTAGACCGCAATCAGAGCAGACCAGCTCGGCCCGCTCATAGTCGCGCACGAGGGTATGGCTCTTGCACTCCGGACATTCCACGGTGAACTTCTCGAACTCGTCTACCTTCTCTTTCTCGCGCTTGAGCCGGGTCCTTTCCTTGAGCTTTTCCGGCTCCGCCCTCTCTATCTCTCTCAGCTTCTCAATCTCTTCCACTTGCTATCTCTCCCCGGCGCCTCGTCGATATAGAGCTTCTTTCCGACGTGGGCAGCGGCATCTACACCTCTATTTGGTCGAACAATGATATACGGTTGATTAATGGGGCCGAATATATCGAAAACCTTTCCGACTCTGGTCCTCTTCTGATCCACAACCCAGGAATTGGTTCTGGGGATATTGGTCTCGCTTCCAACAATCTGCTCGCTTTGGAGAATCAATTTATTCTGTACAACATGAAGAGCGGTGCCTAATCTCTTCAAGAGGCCACCTCATCTATATAGATGCAGAACTAGTATTTAAGTCTTCCGAAAACCATTTATAAATGTCTATTTCAAGAGAGAACGGAGGGCGCCTAAAGGTTTATCACCCTAGCCCTTTAACCAGTTATATAATGTTCGAACAGCTTCCAACCGTACCCACATCAGAAGAGCTTTTAAATAAGTCCTTTAGGCGTGCCTCTCGTGCCACAGATGATGAGGCCATGGTGCAAAACGCCGGCAATATTCTCTCCGACAATCTCAGCAATCTGATCAAGAAATTCCCCTCCTTCGAAAATTTGCCGCCCTTCTACAGAGAGATGGCAGATATAATTGCAGGGGTGGATAAGATCCGCATCAGCCTGTCTCGCCTGGGCTGGGCTTCCAGGCAGATAAGACTGATCTCAAAAGAGTATGTAGGCACTATTAGAAGGTCACACGGCCTGGACACCACTCCCGCCCGAAAGTCGGCCTTCGGGCGCTACTCTTCGGTTATGAGGTCCATTGAGAAAGATCTGCTATTTTTAAATGTAGCTCGCAACCTCCTGCGCAAGATGCCGACCATAGACCCGGCGGTGCCGACCATTCTCATCGCCGGCTACCCCAATGTGGGCAAGTCAAGCTTCATTGTGCGGGTCACGGGAGCGCGACCTGAGATCGCCAGTTATCCATTTACCACGCGGGGGATCTTTGTGGGCCACTTCATCCGAGGCGATCAGAAGTATCAGGTGGTGGACACTCCTGGGCTGCTCGATCGTCCCATGGAAGAGAGAAATGAGATTGAGCAGCAGACGGTGGCAGCCTTAAGCCATCTGCAAGGAGTCGTTCTCTATATCCTCGATCCCAGTGAACACTGCGGCTATCTTATCGATTCGCAGCTCTCTTTAGCCTCGGACCTCAAGAAATGGCTAACGTTGCCTGTTCTGGTTGTGGCCAATAAAGCAGACATATTGAGATTCGGAGACGACAAAGATATGCTGCAAATGTCCACTGAGACTGGTCAGGGCGTGAGTGAGGTGCTGGACAAGCTCGTCAGCCTGCTTGACGCCATGCCGCCCTATGTCCCAGAGGTCCCAGATCTGCAAGAAGAATATATGGTCCCCAGCCGGAGAACGTAAAGCCGCTCGAAGAAGCATCCTTCTTCTGCCACCACCTTCGCGGTAAGCCCGGCAGCCTCCGCCGTCTGCTGCACTTCTGCCAGGCCGGTCAGGCTGGATATGAGCAGCATTGCTCTGCCTTCGGGCCGCAGGTGCCCGGAAAGATTGGCGATGAACCGATCCACCGTCTCCCGCCCGCTCTCGCCACCGTCCAGAGCACGGTCTATCCATTGGCCAGTCCTCTCCTCAGGCTGGGTGGGCAGATAGGGTGCGTTGAAGATGATCAGGTCGAACTTTCCTTTGACTCCCCGGAACAGATCCGCCCTTATGACCTCAACTCCCCTGGCCCTGGCCGCCCGTACGGCATGGGGATTAATATCTGTGGCCAGCAGGCGTTTTGCCCGCAGGGCCAGCTCCTGGGAGATTAAGCCGCTGCCACAGCCGATCTCCAGCACGCTGTCCGCGGGCCTGGCCTCGGCTAATGCGGCTCTGAGGAGGAGGAAGGTGTCCTCGGCGGGCTGGTAGACTTCGTCATTATTGATGGGGGCAGGGGCGGGCATTGATGGCGTGCTCAATTTATCTCGGGGAAAATAAAGCTTGGCTTTTTGGTTTATCATTGCTGCTTGGTTAAGATTTATTGCCAGAGAAATACATGGCGCAGGGAAGACTCAAGAGGTCTAGGTGATATCCATTAGATTTATTAACTTATTAGACACCTTTATCCAATAGATGATAACTAAGGGTGTCGTCACAAAGAAGCGTACATTCTCCAAAGATCGAGAAGCATCTCGTCCGCATATGCATGTAATTGTCGAATTGCCCCCTGGGTCGGCAACTAAAACCGTACGTAAGTTTAGAATTCCTGAGTCGATCACTGCAGGGGAAATGGTAAAACTGCTTGCGAAACACTTCAAGGTTGAACAAGATAATTGGAGATTATATGGTCGTGCGAATGAGACGCCATCACATATATTAGATAAAACAGATCAATTGGGTAAGTATAGTTCGGATAAAGGTAAAGGACGGCTATATTTCTATCCGGAATTTCGTCTGTAGGGGCACATGACAGGAGATCATAATACCACATCCCCGAATGATGAAGATACAGAGCTAGAGGAAGAAGAGTTAACACAGGAAGAAAACACTACCCCGAATGTTTTTGACACACGGAATATAATAACTGCTTATAAAAGATATCATGCTGATTTAAGAATGATTATTCCACCACACCTAGAAATTAGCGGTTTGCTCCTAACACTATCCTTCGGAGCGATCTATTTTATAATAAAGGATAGTAAGGAAATTCCTATCCAAATTCCAAAGCTTACAATGATTCTATTAATTTTTATTATTTTATTCCTCATAGCATCCATCATTCTCGGAATAGCGTCAATTTATTTAAGACCAATTCCAAGGTCTCTAGAGAGAAATGGTCTTGAAGAACTCTCATATAATAGCAATATATACAAAACGGAACGAAAATGCTATCAGTCAGCAACTTTTACTTTGATATCGGCATTATTATTAATTCTGGTTGTATTGTTGTCATTAGCATTTCAAGAAAATTCCATAGATATGGCTTTAAATGAAACAAAGGAAAACAAATCTCCACAAAATACGATTATCTATGTTTCGTCGAATAATTCATTTTTGAATATTAATGGTACTGATATATACACCCTAAACATTTCAAGGCAGAAAATTACAAATTGGACTGTTGCCGCAAATCAAAAAGGTAGTTTGAGCAAAGCAACTATACATCTCTTGAATATATCATAGTCTGCCTTAGCCTTCATTTCGAGCTTTTGTAAGGGCCTTTCACCCTGCATTCAGGCGGAACCTGCCAGTCTCTTCTCCTCCAGCTCCTGGAGCTGCACCACCCTCATCTGCACCACATCCATGGCATCCTCGAACAGTTTTCTATCGATTTTGATGCCGAAGAATTTCTGTAGCTTCTGCGGCGGAGTCATGCTGCCTCCTGCAGAGAGATAGGCCATGTAATTCTCATTGAACTTTTGCGGGTCTTCCTTGTACATCTTGAACAATGACAGAGTTATGGCTTTAGAGAGGGCATAGCTGAAGGTGTAGTAGTTGTTGGTGAGATAGATGTGGCTGATGTAGGTCCACTGGGCGCTGTCCTCCGGATAGTAATCCACCAAACCGCTGCGGTACTCCCTGGACAGATTGGTCCACAGCCGGCTAAGATCGCTGCCGCTCACATTT
>JAQTYS010000202.1 GCA_028688175.1 Methanothrix sp.
CGAGTGAGGAGAGTAAGCCCCCTTCTGTTCTTTGGCAGCATTCAGCTTAGCGCCATACCCGAGCTTGGCTGGACGTCCGTGATTTCAGCTCTATTTTGGCTTGCACCCACAGGGTTTCGCCGTTTCATCCGCTTCCCGCGCGACCTCAACCTTGCGGCATCATCGCTTTAACGCGGAGCGGTCTCGTTTCTGTGCCAGAGCCGGAGCTCTCGCCCCACATCCTTTGGGATGTCTGTGTGTCCAGTGGTGGAGGGACTTTCCACACCGGCCGGAGTTGGCCAGCGGCAGCCGCCCTTCCTCTCTCGCTGCAACATAGGTCCATGGCGCGGTTTATAACGCCTTCGCTTCTCATGGCAACAGCCGTTCGGGCAAATCTTTATCACAGGACGATGGCATTCTACTTTGAAATGGCCCGAGATCAGAAAGACTACTATTACCGACTGGCAAAGCAGGAGGGCTACAGAGCCCGCTCCGCCTATAAGCTGCTGCAGATCAATGAGAAGTTTAACGTCATCAAGCGAGGTGACAGCGTGGTTGATCTGGGGGCTGCGCCGGGCGGCTGGCTGCAGGTGGCGGCCAAGCTTTCCGGCGGTAGCATCGTGGGCGTAGACCTGGATGGCATAGCGCCCATCCCCGGAGTGAAGACCTTTGTGGCGGACATAACCCATGAGAGCACCGTAAATCTGGTCAAGGATGCCCTGGGAGGGGATGCGGATGTGGTGATATGCGATGCTGCGCCCAATCTTACCGGTGCCTGGCACAGGGATCATGCCGTCTCCGTCGACTTGGCCCGTTCGGCGCTAAAAATAGCCAAGAAGCTGCTGAAGCCAAGGGGAAATTTTGTGGTCAAAGTCTTTCAGGGTGACCTGTTCTTGGACTATTTGAACGAGGTCCGAAAAGAGTTCTCATCTGTTCACGCCCATTCACCGCCTGCATCCAGAAAGGAGAGCGCTGAGACCTATGTCGTGGCCAAGAAGCTGCTCACCAGCCCAGTGAGGAGAGGTGATGTGCTGGATGTGCAGATCGAGTATTTGGGAAAATCAGGTGACGGTGTAGCCATAGTGGAAGGCTTCGCGATCATTGTGCGTAAAGCGCAGCATGGCGAGAAGCTGCGGGTGAAAATCGATGCCGTGAAGCCCAATTTCGCCTTCGCCGATATATTGGAGAGAAAGGGTTAATAACCTGCCCAAGAAAAGCGGAGGGAAAGAAAGGGCGATGCTATGGAAGACAATGCCGTGATTTTTGTTGGTGACAAACCAGTCATGAACTATGTTCTTGCCGTAATGACCCAGTTCAACAAACCGGTCTCCACAGTAACGCTGAAGGCTAGGGGGCGTGCTATCTCCCGAGCAGTGGATGCGGCAGAGATCACCCGGAATCGATTTATGCTCAACATAATAGTTAAAAACATAACCATCGGCACGGAGTCTATCCCGAGCGAGGATGGCAAAACTGTGAACGTATCTTCCATGGAGATCTTGCTGGCCAAGACCTGATAAAATTAATGTTTTGTTTTTCATATTATTTCTGCGCAAGTAGCGTGCTACTTCACCATCACGCAGGCATTCTCATCAAATGGATTTGTTCTCATGGCCAGGGAGAATAGATAGGGATAATTAGAATTGAGATATCTCATGTATGCCATCCACTCCATGACCAGCAGAAAATATGCTCTTTCAATGTCGCCGGCAAGATGTCGATAATCGGAGTCAGGCAGACCTTGGAGGTCCCGGCGGTGCTCCAGTTCCTCAGTTAGGTGAAATACTGATCGAAGCAGATTGGTAAAGCTCTCATTCTCCAGCAATAATGGGTTTTCCAGCAGCCTCAATGAAAAGCTCCTCTTGGAACTCAAATAAGTGGAAAGAGCCTTGATATCTATTGTTTTTATATCGATGCTATAATTGTGATTTCTGAATTTATCTTGTACTCTGACAAAATCTTCTTCGGACCACTGGTCTATCTTCACCAGGTCCCCCTTGAGTTTGCAGAGGTTGGGATCATTATCAGAAAGATAGGTCAAAAGCCAGGTGCCAAGCTCGCTAAAAAAAACGCCTACTACTATGTTCATCTTCTCTAGTCTATTCTGTCTGGATCGATTGGCAAGCAGCCTGTTGAGAATTATAGTTACAAGCAATACATTTAAGGGCAGATATCCCAGCGAGTTGAAGAGATAATTGAAGATATTTTGAGCATCACCCATAATCAGGTACTTTATGCTGTAGACTATAATTGACAGCAGGATCAAGAGAATACCAAGGCGCATCTCCCAGCTCAGTTTCATGACTCTTCCCTAATCATTAGTTATTAAAATTTGTAATCTCTTGTCAACAGCTAAGAACGTATCGGTATAGAGTATCGATATCTTTACCTACAATAAATCACCTCTGGGCAATTGGTGATTATATGTTTCCAGGACTTGGAGGATTAGGCGGAAGGGGCGGCATGAGCCCCAAGAAGATGAAGGGCATGTTGAAGAACATGGGCATCAATATCGATGAGCTCGAGAATGTCTCCGAGGTTGTCATTCGCATGCCCGACAAGGAGATTGTCATATCCAATCCTTCTGTCGCGATCATGGACTCACATGGCACGCGAAGCTATCAGATATCCGGCGACGAAAGTGAGCGCGCAGCATCTCGCTCTGGCCAGGAAGCTGCCCAGGAGCCTCCCATTGAGATTTTGGACTCGGACGTGCAGCTGGTAGCAGCTCAAACGGGCGCCGGTCTGCCCGAGGCAAAAGCTGCCTTGCTGGAGGCCAAAGGAGACCTGGCTGCCGCCATAATAAAGCTGTCATCAAAATAGGTTTATGTCCGGCACCATTCGCGACCCTGTTCATGGAGCTATCCGGATCGATGAACTGGAGCGCCGTCTCATCCTCTCCCGACCGATGCAGAGACTGAAGGGCATCAAGCAGCTGGGTCTGGTGGAGACGGTCTATCCGGGTGCGATCCATAGCAGATTCGAGCATTCTCTGGGAACCATGTACATAGCCGGACGGATGGCCGAGCACCTGGCCCTTTCGGGAGAAGAGATTCGAAAAGTGCGCCTCGCCGGGCTCTTGCACGACCTGGGGCACTCCGCACTCTCTCATGCGGTGGAGGGCGTTCTTCGCAGAAACCCGGACATACAGCCCACCCTGTCCGGCAGGCGAGTCTCCAGACACGAAGAGTTCACCCGCCAGATCATAGCGGCTCATCCCTTTGGAGAAGAAGCTCTACAGCTCGCAGAGAGGGATTTTGGCAACGCGGATGAACTGTTTCTAGAGGTCGCGGATATCGCTTCCGGAAAAAGGCCTCCTCTCGGCCAGATCATTGTGGGCGATCTGGATGCGGACAGAATCGACTTTCTTTTGCGCGATTCACATCATTCGGGCGTTTCTTTAGGTCTCGTAGATACCGACCAGATACTGCAATCTCTGACCGTCATCAATGGTCGAATTGTGCTGGCGGGGGAGGGCGACTATCGGGCGGAGATGTCCCATACCGCAGCAGAATCGATGCTAATTGCCCGGTCCCATCACTACAATGCACTCATCTACCATCCAACGGTTCAGTCCATCCGAGCCATGCTTCTGGCGGCCTTGGAGCGCGCCTTGAGCCGGATGGATGCCGATGAGGCCAAAAACAGCATTGTCCTATTCTTCCTGGAGTATACGGACCCCGACCTTCTGGATTTCATCCGCCAAAGGGGAGACAACACATCTCGAGACCTCCTAGAGCGCATAAAATATGGCAGGGAATTTCCTCTGGCGGCCAGGTTTGATCATAGGTCTCTGTCACCGGAAATCAGAATGGCCCTCTCCACAGTCTCGCGTCATGGACACATGAGAAAGCTATTCGAAGACGCCCTTGGCAAGAAATATGGGTCACTGGTCGATGTCACCGTGGGCAGCGGAGTGCCCAGGTCTATGAGAACACAGGCAAATGGTTTTTTTTATGACGAGTCGGCCTTGGCTGCCGGCCTGGTAAAATCCTTGACCCGTCAGATTGCCATCTCCTTCTTCTCGGACGAGCGGCCAGAGATATCCTTAGAGGAGGTAAAAAGCCAGGCGCAGCGACTATTATCATTTATTCGCTCCGAGAGCTACCTTCCCATCGATGGACTGCTGCTGCTTTTTTACGCCCTGCACCAGATGCTTTCCGAGACATATGGCCAGAAGATACTTGTTCCCAGGATCAGAAACATAACCTGGATCTACAAAACTGTGGCCAAGATAAAGGATCTGGGGCCGGCTGGACTCTCCAGCCTTTTTGACTATTCTTTTCACTGCGACTATGGCTTTCCTTACAGCGAGAAGCTATTCGAAGACATTCAGATCCTGGTGGCGGGCGGCATGATCTATCAGGACGAGCGGCACTATGAGCAAAATGGACGATGGCGGCAGCGATACGAGTATATGCTCACTGCTGAAGGCATAAATTATGCAAAACAGGTGACCGGCTCTTACAGCAAAGAAGCAGAGGCACTTGCCAATCACCTTCGCCAGGAGAAGCATACTATTCCTTACGATGTGGTTAGCCTTTATCTCAAGAGATACTCCGGATATTCAAGTAAAAAGATGTGAGATGATATTCGTCTGGCAGGCAACCCAGACTATTTCACCTGCCATCCGAAAAAAAAGTTGGTCCTAATTCATCTGGTGCTGCTTGAAGGGAGACTGCTCGTAAGTCTCGATCGGAGCGGATGGGGTCCATGCATCATTTAAGAACTGATAGATGCTCTCGCCTGTCCAAGCTACCTTCTTATCCTTTCCGGCTGCACTGGCAGTATAAATAGGAGAGGAGGCTGCAGGTGAGGTGTAATTATCTTTCAGGAAATCATAAATGGCATAGTTGGAGCTGTTCATGGTGGTGTTGTTGCGAGTCATGTTCCTCTGTACACCGGTGGCCTGGCTTGCCAGGGGAGCGACAAAGGTGCTCGGCGTCCAGCTATCATTGAGGAAAGCGGCCATGGATGGTGTAGTCAACAGTGCTGATTCAGCCGGTGACGGCATAGCAGCAAGTTCATCCTTTAAAACTGTCGAAGGAAGGGCTATAACAGCAGGCAATAGCCCACCAAGAGCTACCAGAGCAAATAGCACAAGTATAATATGT
>JAQTYS010000203.1 GCA_028688175.1 Methanothrix sp.
TAGGATAAAAGAGAAGATATAACCCTGGCAGAGGAGACAGACAACAGTTACCAGCCCGACTTTGGCTTGGTTGTTAATTCTCATAAATCCCGTTCTCTGCATTACCCATTAATAAGTCTTTCATGGCTTCATCTCTAGCGGCTATTTTATCGCCTCAACACAGATAGCAGATCCTTAAGAGACGAGGCATTGAGCACATCCTTCTTCTCGAGCCAGCCCCGTCTGGCAACATTCACCCCGTATTTCATATTAAGAAGCTGCTTTGCATCATGGGCATCTGAGTTGATGCACAGCATTACACCCATCTCTTTAGCGGCTTTGGCATTGACATCATTCAGATCCAATCGGCTGGGATGGGAATTTATTTCCATGACCGTTTTCGTTCGGGCCGCCGCCCTTAAGACCGCTTGCATATCCACTTCATAGGGTTCACGCTGATCGATGATCCTTCCAGTGGGGTGAGCAATGATATCCACATTCTCGTTTTCAATAGCCGAGATCAGCCTTCCGGTTATGGCTCTTTCCGTCTGCTGCAATCCCATGTGTACGGAAGCCACCACTACGTCGCACCTGGCCAGGAGATCATCAACATAGTCCAGCCGGCCGTCGGCCTTGATGTCCACCTCCGTTCCTGCCAGTACGGTGAAATTTGCCCCCTCTAGCTCCAGCTCCTTATTGACAGCAGCTATGGCCTCGATCTTTTTCTCCAGTTTCTCAGGGTCCAGGCCCCCGGCTATGCCAATGGAAGGTGAATGATCGCAAAGGGCAATATACTCGTATCCCAAAGCCTGGGCAGCATGAGCCATCTCCAGGATGGAAGCCCTGCCGTCCGACCAGTCGCTGTGAACATGCAGATCGCCGCGCATGTCCTTTGGCTCCAGAAGTCTGGGCAGCGTCCCTCGCAAGGCCGCCTCAATCTCGCCGCGGTCCTCCCTCATCTCCGGTGCTATGTAGGGAAGACCTATTGCGGCATAGACATCTTCCTCTCGATCATAGAACAGGTCCTGGCTGTCGGTCAGGCGCGTGAGAGAGTACTCGCTCAGAGAATAGCCTCGATTCAGGGCGAGCTGACGCAGCCGGACGTTATGCTCCTTGGAGCCTGTAAAATACTGCAGAACTGTACCAAAGGATTGGTGCTCTACTATTCTCAGGTCCACCTGAATAGTCTCCTGCACGATGACACTGGCCTTGGTTGGCCCCTGGGCCAGCACCTCTTCTACCAGTGGCATGCGCACGAAAGCAGCGACAATCTCTTCCGGCCGGATGGCGGTAGCCAGGATATCGATGTCTCCGACGGTTTCCCGCGCCCGGCGAAAGCTGCCCGCCGCAGTGATGTGCTCCAGGCCTCCCATGCCTCGCAGATAGGCCAGAATATCGTTGACAATAGGCTCGGCAGTGCTGTAGAGAATGCGAGTGCTACGCTTTTTGTACCTTTCAATGGACTTTAAAATGTTTGTCTCGCGCGTCGGCCCCATTCTGGGAAGCCTTCGGATGCGATGCTCTCTCGCCGCAGTCTCCAGCTCCTCCAGGTTGGTTATATTCAGCTTCTCGTGCAGCATAAAAACTGTCTTGGGGCCCAGGCCGGAGATCTGAAGAAGCTTTACCAGGCCGGGAGGTGTCTTGGCCAAGAGTTCCTGATGAGCTTCTATCCGGCCGGTCTTGAGATACTCTTCCACCTTCTGGGCAATGGCCTTTCCCACACCGGAAATGGACTGCAATCTCTTTTCCCGGCAGACTAAAGAGATGTCCTCCGGCAAAGATTCGATGGCTCTGGCTGCTTTGCTGAAGGCGATGATCTTGAAACGGTTCTCGGCATGTAGCTCCAACAGCTCTGCCATCTCGTAAAGAAGGCCGGCAACCTCGCGGTTTTTCACGGAGGAGATTGAGTAGGGATAGGTAATAATATTTTCCTGTCGGCAGCCTCGTTAAATCCGGCAATGAGCCTGCTTGCAGGAATCAGGCTCCCGTCGGATGGCCGTAAGTCAGATCAGTATTTATGATCAGTAATTTACCAAATCCGCAAAATAGTTTCTGTGGGGTATATATCCGATTAATGGAATTCACTTAAATGTTTCATTTGCTATTTGATGAATGAAATTAGGCTCAAACGCCCCCGCTACCTGGGAGGGAGAGCAGGGAGGATTTGAGCCAAATAATTCGTGACCATAATGAATAAAAGCCTTGCGGTAAACAACCTAAACAAAAACTTTAAGTTCTAACATTTAAACGCCTGATAAACACCATCGTTTACTCTAATGAAGACTGCATGTTTTGAGCATTCAATTCCTAATTTACGCCAAGCATACCTTCTGCGGTTCCTATCCATGTCTCGCCTTTGGTTGAGAACGCCTTGTATTCGCCAGAGGCTGAGCTGCCGCTAAGATTGAGAGTGAGTCGGTAAAGGTTTACAATCCCGGAAGAAATCACATCCAGACGGAGCTTATCTGCGGAAATTAAGCCCGATGCCAGGACCTTCAAAGTATCGCCGCCATCATTTATGTTGCCCATTCCAAGAACTGTGCTCTCCGATTGGAAAAGGCTGAGTGCCATAAATCGATTCTTACTGTCTTTAAGCCGAAAGGACCAGTTTCCTGCCACGCTAGCTATCGGCGAGACGGTCGGCTGCGGCGACAATACGGCTTTGGCCTGACCATAGCTTGCGCCACCTGTGCTTACAGTGCTTTCGCTTACGGTACTTGCTGTTTGATAGGTGAGTGCCTCGCCGGTGCTTGCAGAACTTCGTGCCTCCTGCGGATTGGTGCTGCTTCCGGAAAGCTTGCCGGGCATGGTGAAATTGATGCCGCTCTCCTCGCTCCACAGCTTCCTTGATGCCTGGGGATTTTCCGGAATACCGTTATTAAAAACGTAGATGCCATTGCTGGCATCGATGAGCTCATCAGCGGATAGTCCCGATCCACCATCTATGATGGCGCAGGCATGGAATGTAAATAATGCAGATATCACCAGCACTAAGGCAATTAGAAATTCAAATTTCATAGCTACATGGTAATATGCGCTTTGATAACTTAAGGCTTATGTTATATCCGGCTGACAAATCATCATTTTTACATATTCGGTCAGGATGGGAATCTCCTTGGCTATCATCGGCTTCCAGTCTTCATCAACCATCGGCTCCCAGACCTCTCCTTTTTTTGCCCAGTAGAGTATCTCTTCTATGCTGCATTGCCCTGAAGAGAGCCCGTCCGATTTATTCTCAAAGAATCCGAAGAATTTCTTGCCGATAGAACCATACTCTGCCAGATACCAGTGCATCTTCTTTTTGTTGAAAAGGTGCAGATAAATTATCTCTTCACCAATTAAAGAGTGGTCATAGGTTAAGGCTGGTAGCTTGGCCAGATCACTTGGCTTTAGATCGCTGAATCTTCTACCAATCATGCCTTTCTCGCCCCAAAAACCTTCTTTAATAGGCCGCTTGCTTTCTTCTCCCTGGGCCTACTTGGCTTGGTTCCCGCAGGAGAAGTCGGTGGAGTGCCGGATCTTTTATCAGAACCCCGAGAAGTACGGACTGCTCCTTTTGCTTTATCTTTAATCACTATCTGGGTGCTCACTCCCCCATGTCTGGATTTCCTGGGCCGGACATCAACTGTGATGGGCCGTTCGATCTCATTGCTCACCAGCATGGCCACCCCAGCCGGCAGCCTCTTGATCTCTTCCTCCAGATCGCCAGTCATTCCCTCCAGGCCTTTGGAGAGAGCTTTGAGGTCATTGGGATTGGTAACTCTCATAATGATCTGAGTGTTGCACTGGGAGATGACGTTCTTGTCCACACGGGCCGGCCTCTGGCTGATGACCATCAACCCCAGGCCAAATTTTCTGCCCTCCGCGGCAATGGTGCGCACAATGCTGGTGGAAGCGGCGTTTCCGCTGCCCCGTTCCGGAATGTAGTTATGGGCTTCCTCCACCACTACCATTCCCGGTGAAATCAGCCTACGCTTTCTGGCTTCAAAGACATCTGTTAAAAGCCGAGATACGATCATGGCCTGCAGTTCGGGGAGGATACCGGTCATGTCGATAACGGCTGCCCTGCCGGGCCGTAAAAGCTCTTCTACCGGCGTCTCCGCTCCCGAGAAGAGTCCCAGCTCCAGAAGTGACTCAAGCTGGCCCACTAAATTCCACTTTGTCTTGGAATTACTTCGTACTACCTGTTCAATGATGTCTTCCAGGGTGTAGACATCAGTCTCCGCCCGCAGGGCACTGACTGCCTCGTAGAGCAATCCCAACTGGCCGCTGCTGCTGCTCTCATGGGGAATCATCTTCGAGACTTCCCGGGCAGACATGTTCATTCCGTTAAAGCGAAAAGGCCGATCGGCTCTGGGATTCATGGCCATCTCGCCCGGAGTGTAGATGGTTGCGTCATAGCCGCGCGGCTTGACCTTATATTTGGAAAAGTCGCCCACTTTATTGGGCTCCTTCATGGAGGCGTACTCACCATGAGGGTCTATGATGAGCAGAGCCACTTTCCTTTCCAGAAGCTCCTCCAAAATCACAGCAGCTGTATAGGATTTTCCTGAACCGGTCTTGGCCAGTACGCTGCAATGCTTTTGTACAAGGGTATTGGCATCCAGCTCCACCCGGATATCATAGCCTCGCAACATGCCGATGTACATGTCTCCCTTGGCCAGGCCCAGCGTTGCCTTGATCAGTTTTTCGTCGGCTATGAATACAGGATCTCCCGGACGGGCAGGGCTGGTGGGAAGACGCAGCTTGCCATTGCTTGTCACTCCGATAACCCTGGCTTCAGCTATCATCATCTCTTTAGAATCATAATTGCGGGCTGCATCATTGAGCTGGTTTACACTGTAGGCGATGTTTGATCGTTTGATGTCCTCCACCTGGGCGAGGGCCCATTCTCTTCCGTCAGCTTTGGCCTTGATGTATGTGCCTCGACCCACCTCTTTGTTTATAATGAACTTGAATGCTAATGGATTGGTCTCACCAACAATTGTTCCGACCGATCCCTTTGCTATAGACATCATTTTCTTGCATCGCCTTCTTGCTACATTCCCTTTTTCAATACGTATCTTGAAGTATAAAAAGATTGGTCCAAATGAAGGTTAGTCCATTGCAT